>CAYFTY010000109.1:0-8945 GCA_964346045.1 uncultured Bradymonadales bacterium
GTTCTGGACGATGAAAGAGGCCTATATCAAGGCGCGGGGTGTCGGTGTTGCGCTCGGACTCGATCGCTTTGTCGTGCCTGCCTGCGGGCTCGAGGCCGACTTTCGCGAGGTCGACGACCGACACCGTGATTGGTCGTTTTTCAGAGACCGTCGGGGTCGCTTCCGTATAGCTGCCACGGTGAAGAGTGAGTCGGCATCTTTTCGAGTCATCTCAGACCGATAATACGGTGCGGATGAATCGATCGGGAGCTTTGACCCCGTTCTCATGCATCGACGCCCTGACCTGTTCGATCGCCCGTTCTCCACTGGCGCCGCCCATGAGCAGGCCCTGCATCCATTGCGCTGCCCACGAATAGACCGTCAGACCGTTCTCGCGGAAGGTCTCCTGGGCAGAACGCAGACGCCTCGAAGACCGTTGGGTCTGGTTCATGACGAACGCAATCTGCGAATCGATTAGGTCTGCAAGGGCTTCGGCCCATACGACGGTCTCTCGTCGCAGTTTCGAATTATGGAGTCGTGCTCGATCCACCCATGGCCCTCGCTCTCCAGCCGTCGACGCGCGCGCCGCCATGTCCGTCGATGCCAGTGCCATTCGCATGGCGAAATCGACGCGATTGAGCCGACTGCGCATCACGAAGGAGTCTTCGAACTCGATCAGCTCGGATTCGCCGAGGTCGATCGCACGCTCGGCGCGGCCCTCGTAGAGCAAGATGCTCATTCTGGCGAGCGCCGCCCACAGGTGTTGATTCAAGATCTGTGCTTTGGACCAGGACGCGATGCAGTCGACGTTGGTGTGTGCACGTTGGGGATCATCGGCTGCAAGATGCGCGAGATAACACCAGATGCGCGCCCCGACGGAGTGCGTTTGATCGCCGACGTCATCGCTGTGGCTCATCAACTCAGAGCCCGCTGCTCGGACATCTTCAAAGCGTCCCATCAATGCCAACGCCCGCATGCTCGCGAGCCGCACCGAAGAAGCATTCCACGAATCGCCGATGCTATGTTCGTAGAGACGGGAAGCTGCATCGAAAGAGTCGATGGCCTGCGCGAATTCGCCTTCCTCGCGCAGCAGCATCGCGCGGGTGGCTCGATGCTGGGCTCGGATCGAAGATCGACCTTCGATCGACTCGAGTAACTCGGAGGCTCGCTCGAGCGCAGCCCATGCGCGGGTCGACTGAGGTGCCGCCTTGATTTCTTGATCGGCGTAGAGAGTCAGGGCGCGAGCGATAGCCGGACCATTGCGCGTGATGATGGCGTGCTCGAGGTTTCGCAAGGATAAGTAGAGCCCGGCGCCCGTGTCGAAATGCGCCATCAATCGGGCGGCGGTCCACGACACTTCGAGGTCGGTCGGTAGGCTGGCGGTTTTCGACGGACGGATTGAGGCCAGCTCGAGCCGATTACGCATTTTTATGATGTGAGAATAGACCTGCGCTTTTCCTTCCGGCGGTCTCGAGTCGACTGAATCGAGACATCGATAGAGGAGAGGAAAGCCGTCATCGAGGTCTCCGCCTCGCACGAGCTCAGCTGCAGCCTGCAATCGAAGGCGGAGTTGCTCGCTCGGGCCTTTTGCATCTTTGATGGCGCGCAAGTACGCGCTCGCCGCATGATGGCGGCGATGAAGGTGACTCTCGTAACTCGCGAGTTCTTCGAGTCTCTTTTTTCGCTCCACACGGTCGAGTTCTCCAATCTCGACGCCGGTCCGAATTAGATCGGCCGCATGCCCAAAAGCCAGGACGTCGACGCTGTGATCGGCCGCTTCAAAGGCGAACTGGGCTGCGCGTGAAGGGACGCCTGCGAGCAGATAGTGATGATAGAGCGACTCGGCATCCGAGCTTCCCGATGCCCCGAGCCCCTGGGCGATGTCATGATGGCGCTCGACGAGTTCGTTCCACCACATTTCATCGATCAGCGAGTCTCGGATTCGATCGTGCATCATCTCGATCTGAACTCGGCCATTGGACTTTTGTACGCGCACCACGCGCTCGTTCTTGAGTCGCGTAATGGCTCGCTGCAAATTGGTCTCGTCGTCGACCAGGTAGCTGAGCACGTCGAGGCCTACCGGGCGGCCCAGAAGGGCGAGCGTCTTCACGAGATGCAGGTCCTCGGGTCGCAGCCCCTGGATGCGCATTTTGTAGAGAGCGTCGAGGTCGCCCGGCGGAGGACCCTTGGGCAACGAATGGCGAGCAAATTCAGTGAGTAAGAACGGGTTTCCGCGTGCCTGGGAAATGATGTGACGGGCATTGCGCGGAAAGAAATCAAGCTCTGCCGCGAGTCTCACCTGTTCTTCTTCGCCAAGAGGTTCGAGTTCGATGCGCCGCATAGTCTCGGTCGCATCGGGATCGCGCATGATCGTTCCGAGAAAACGGCACGAGTTACGTTCTTCGCTGCGGCAGGCTGCGATGAACATCACCTGCGTTCCTTCCCGATTTGCGGCGAGGAAGCGTGCGACGAAATCGGCGCTATCCGTGTCGCCCCATTGAATGTCGTCGAGAAAGATGACGACCGGATAGTGTTTTCCCATCCGCGTCAATGTCGTTGCCAGCGCATTGAATGCGGCGATGCGTGTTTCCTCACTGATCACTCGATCACCTGCGGCACGAATCGCGACGCTGGGGATTTGTCGAAACGCAGGAAAGACCTGGGCGAGTGCCTGTAGGTCGCCATCGACGAACTTCAGCCCGTCGTTGGTTTCGAAATCGGCCAGGGTTTTTGCGAGGTCCTCGATGATCGCATCGAGTGCCAGAAAGGGAAGATGCTCGTTTTCGTGGCATCGGCTCCGATAGATGAAGCCAGTTGCTTCACGGCACTCTTCGAGGAATCGGTCCGCGAGTCGCGTCTTCCCGATACCGGAATCTCCCGTCAGTGATACGAAGATCGGTCGAGATTCGACCATGATCGAGTCAAAGCATTGCCGCAGTTCTTCGAGGTCCTCGTCGCGTCCGATGAACGGGACCTTTCGCGGTCCGGCAGACGTGTTTTCAGGAGAGGCTCCGAGTACGTCCATGATTTCGCAAAACCCTGGACGCTCGTCGGGATCGAGCGTGAGGAGTCTGGAGATCACTTCGGCCGAGCATCCATTGAGGCTCGAGATGGTCTCGGGCGATGGCGCGTCGGCACTTGCTTTGCGCAGCATGAGCTGGCTGATATTCGACGCTCGGAAAGGTGTCTGGCCGACCAGAGCTTCGTAGAGCATCGTGCCGAATCCATACCAGTCGCTGGCTGGCGTGGCCTGGCTTCCGCGGATGACTTCTGGAGCAGCATACGCCACTGAGCCCAGAACGCTGCGTCTTCCGTCCAGGAGGGCAGATGCGTGGCGCAGACGCGCGACGAATCCGAAATCGAGGAGTACGGGTCGCCCTTTTTTGTCGATTTTCACATTGGCCGGACGCAGGTCACAATGCAGATGCCCGCTTTGATGGATCGCATTCAGGCCGCGAGCAATGCCCTCGTAGATCTTGAGGATTTCTCCCACGGCGGCTTCTTTCTGGAATTCTCGCAGATCGACACCGTCGACGAGCTCCATCGTCATCAGCCAGATCTCACCATCGGAGATCAGGTCGTAGAGCTTCACCACATTGGGGTGCGAGACATCGGCCAGAGAGCGAAACTCGCTCTTGAAGCGTGAGATTGCGGCCTCGTTCTGTTCGTTGAGCGTCTTGAGGGCGACCATGCATTCGCGGCGGTGGTCCCAGGCTGCGAAGACCTGCGCACACTGTCCCGCACCGATGGGTCCGCGTAGGCCAAACCGCTCTTCGAGACGCTCTTGCTCGACCGTGGTGATTGCTCGTGCCATAACCGTGCCAAAAGGATACCGCATCCGGTCGGCGCTTTCACGCTCAACGACCGGCGAGAGCCGCCGCCGGGTCGATTCGGCTTGCACGGATGGCGGGGATGAGGGCGCCGATCCAGCAGAAGACGAGGGCGACGATGATGGCACCCGCCCACATCCACGGTTCAAAGGCGAAGAGTGTTTCAGGCTTGTAGGGAAATTCTGGCACCTGCGTCTGCAGCAGGTAGTCGACGACGAAGCTCGCTCCAAAGCCGAGTCCGACGCCCAACAAGCCCCCGAGAAGTCCCAACGCGGTGGCCTCGCCGAGCACCAGAAGTCGGATATCGGCCGAAGCGGCACCCACGGCGCGCATCAGCGCGAGTTCGCGCCGCCGCTCGAGAATGATCATCAAGAAGGTGTGCATGATATTCACGGCCGCGATCGCCAGGAAAATCAGGCTCACCAGGTTGAAAACCAGCGTAATGAGCAAGATCAGAAGCCCGGCTCGCTGAGCATTCGAATATTTGCTCGAGAGTGCGAGTCCCATGTCGTCGGTTATCGTTTTGGCAACGCTTGCTACCCGGTCGTTCGTACGCGCATCGACGACGATCGAGTGGTATTCACGTCCCGATTCTTCGCCGACGACTTCTTCGTTCAGCCGTTTCACGTAACCAATCGGCATCGTGAGACCGAGCCCGATGGCTTTACTCGAGAAGCCGACCAGCTTCACTCGCCGCTGGATGCGTTTGTTGCTCTTGCTGGTTCCCAGATAGCTCTTTCCAAATACAGCCATCGCGCCAAAACCCTGGAGCGCCTTTTCGTTGAGTCGAGGCAGCTTTCCCATGGCTCCGCTGGCTCCACCCATCGCCGTTTGGATGCTGCCGTTGTAGACCTCGAGTAGGCTGGGGTTGGCCAGGACCGGGATCGGCATCATGCAGGCTCCGGTGGTGGCGCAATATGTACCGCCGCTGCACTCTCCGTCGTTGCTGCACGAGACGCCCTGACAGGTGCCATCGACGCATTGATACGAGTCCGGGCATGCGTCATCGCGGGTGCAGGAAATCTGCTCGTAATCCTTGAATTCGATGCTCGAGGCGTCGATTTCACCCTGGATCAATTCGGGAGGGATGCCGTCGGCAATGAGTTCTGCCCACATATCTTTGCCGAGCAGGGATTTGCCTCCGCGCACGCTGCTCGGGAAGGTGAGCTTCATTTTGGGATAGACGCCCGCGACTCCGTCTACCTCGCGCAATCTCTCGACCATCTGATCGTTGAGGCTGCTGCCTCCGAAGAGGCCGTCGCTCTTGAACGAGCCAAAATCGTACGACGGTTTGACGACCTCGAGCTTGCGGATCACGAAGATCCGTTCGAGGACGGTGCTCTGAACGCCTACGCCGAGTGCCGTAAAGAAGAGCAGCGTACCGATACCGATCACGATACCGATGCTCGAGAGCACGAAGTCTCGCTTGTTGCGGCGAATCGACTGGCTCACCAATGCCGCTAGTCTCGAGAGATTCATTCGGACTCCACGTCAATCTTCCACTCTTCGGGCTCGCGGGGCTCGTTGGGCGTGTCCGAGACGACAGCCCCGTCCTCGAATCGAATCACGCGTCGCGACATGCGTGCGATATGTTCTTCGTGGGTCACCATGACGAGCGTGATGTCGTCGTCATTGAGCTCGCGAAAGATATTGAGAATCTCGATCCCTGTGGTGCGATCGAGGCTTCCGGTCGGCTCGTCGCAGAGCAACACGGACGGACGGCTGAAGAGCGCACGGGCGATCGCGACTCGTTGTTTCTGCCCTCCCGAAAGCTCGGGTGGACGCGATTCGGCCTTCTCAGAAAGCCCAACTCGCTCGAGGAGCGAACGAGCCCTCGCGTCGGCCTCATCGGGGGAGATTCCGCCAAAAAACGAGGGCAGTGCTACGTTTTCGAGACTCGTGAGATGATCGAGCAAATTGAATTGCTGAAAGACAAAGCCAAAGGTCTGGTTTCGCAGCTGCGCGATCTCGCGCTCCCCGAGTTGAGCCAGATCCTTGCCCCCCACGTGGACGCGGCCCTCCCAGTCGCGATCGAGTCCACCCATCACGTTGAGCAAGGTCGTCTTGCCGCTGCCCGATGTACCGATCAACGAGACGAACTCCGCCTCATCGATGCTCAATGAGACATCTTTGAGGACCGGAGTGCGGGCTTCCCCGCTTCCGTAGTGTTTATAAAGGTTCTCGATGGAAATCATCGTCAGGGCTACTTCTTGCCCGGCTTGTCCTCGGACGGCTGCTTCGGATCGACGGCTTCGGTTTCGACTTCGATCTCTTCGGTCGGGTCTGTGCTTTTCTCGCTCTTGGCTTCATCTCTGGCGGGCATCAGATCGAAGACCAAGGAGGCAAATCCGCCCGATTTGTCGACTCCGAGTTTCAATGAGGCTTCTTGAATCTCATTCAGCAGCTTGGCTTCGGGCACCATCATCAAGAGGCTCCCCAGATTGTCGCGAGCACGCTCGGCGTTGAAATAAATGCCCGTGAAGCCGTCTTCATGAGCAAATGCTTTGCCTTTGTCGAGTGCTTCGACATCCTTGATGCGTGTTTCTTCGCGCTTGTTCGTCGCATACTCGTAGACCGACTTCTCCGAGAAGGCGGTCGTTGCGTAGAGAAGCATATCTTTATGCAGGAAAATCCGACCCGGAATCTGCTGTCCGGTGAATTCGATGACCTTCCAACTGTCGATGGACTCCCCATCGACCTGAAGGGGTCGCAAGGACGCCATCATCGCCAGCCGGCTCATCATTTTGCTCGAGAGCTGCTGAACGGCCTCGGCCGATTCGAATTGAATCGCAACCATCAGACCCGCTTTGTCCATGATCGCGCCAGGATTGTTGCCAACCCCGCTCAGGCCGCCACCGATGCCGTAAAAGAAGATCGCAGCATTACCCGTGAGTTTCTGAATCACGTCCTGCTCGAGGTCGAGATTGAACTGCTGGCCGGCCATTTTGAGCTGGCGAAGCATGCTGCGTCGCTCTTCATCAGGCAGGTTTTCGGTAAAGATCTTCCATGCCTTTGCCCAGTCGATCGCAACGCGGACGCCGAGCATCACCTTGTCGGTCGCAAAGCCCGACCAGTCGACGTCGGCCGATGCTTTCGAGGCTTCGAGCGCTGCCTTGGCGAGTTCGGGTTGCATACCGAGCAGTCCTCTCAACTCGACCTTTTCTTTGGTGGCTTCGAAGCCGAGCGCTCCATATTCGAGATTATCGTTCGACCACTTGGCGCCAGCGGCGAGGGTCGGATCATCTTCAGCCCGCTTCTGAAACTCGGGGCTGGCCACGTACGCGCCCGGATTCAAGAAGAGTGATGCCGGATATTTCTTTCCAACCTCGTCGACGAATGCCTTGAAGCCCTTGGTCGTCGCCAGCGAACCTTCCTTCTTGGTGCCGGCAATTTCAGAGAGCACCAGAGATGCCGTACCCTTTTCGAGGGCCCCGTCGACGCTGGTGGCCGGCATGACGATCATGGCCATCTTGCCCTGATACATCCATGCCACCTGCTTCGAGGGGTCGTCGCTCAAAACCTTCATCGTGTGGCCGCCGACCTTCTCATTCTTGGTCACGGCTTTGATCTGGAAGGCGTTCTTTGCCTTCTCGGTCATCGTCTTTTCGAATTGCTGGCGCTTTTCGACGTAGGTCAGCGCCACCACGCGACTGCGATGAATGGCGACGGCCATGGACGAATCCGGCGCAATCCCTGCTCGCTGCCAGCTCTCGCGGTCGAGAAGGTCGATGCCAAAATTGGTCTGGAATTGCTTCTGGAACCCTTCGACGATCATACCCTCGGGCACCCGAGCCTTGACGTTATTCAGGCCGGCGCGTGTCTCTTTGAGATCGGCCATGAAGAGAACGGCCTCGGTATTCTTCGGCAGCTTCGAAGCGATGTCTTCGACTCGCTCGACAGGCTTGGACGGAATCTTATTCGAGTCGCCGCAGCCACCGTCGCATGCCGAAAAGGTCGCGACGAAGAGAAGAGAGACAAGGAGTGCAGAGGTTTTAGAAGCGTTCATTCGGTCGTCTCCTGTTGGATGCCGATCTGAGGGGCGCCATTCAACCGTTGAGCGAGTCACCTTGTCAACTGTCGCAACGGCGAGACTCAAAGTAGGGCTTTGGCCCGCTCCACGATGGCGTCGGGTGAAAATCCGAACTTTTCGAAGAGTACTTCGGCCGGGGCCGAGGCACCGAAACTCGTCATCGACACGATGTCGCCGTGCGGGCCGGCCCATCGATGCCATCCCATCGGCGAGCCTGCTTCTACGGCGAGGCGGCGGTGCACCTGCGAGGGCAAAACCCGCTCCCGGTATTCATCGTCCTGCCGCGCAAAGGCCTCCCAGCAAGGCATGCTGACAACGCGGCTCGAGATTCCTTTGTGTCCGAGACTCCGATGCGCTTCGATACACGGTGCCACCTCAGAGCCGGTCGCCAGCAAGAGCAGGTCGGGCTGACCTTCGCAATCTGCGATCACGTAGGCGCCCCGGGTTGCGTCGCCAAATCCACCGAGCGCTTCACGATCCAGCGTGGGTACATTTTGGCGCGTGAGCACCAGGCCGCTCGGCCCGTCGGTTCGCTCGATCGCCAGCTTCCAACATTCTCGTACTTCGTTGGCATCGGCTGGCCTCAGGACCCAGTAATTTGGCATGGCGCGCAGGCTGGCCAGATGTTCGATCGGCTGATGGGTCGGGCCGTCTTCGCCGAGTCCGATCGAATCGTGGGTGAAGACCATGATCGAGGGAACGTGACTCAGTGCAGCGATGCGCAGCGCCGGGCGCATATAGTCGGCAAATACGAGAAATGTTGCGCCGAATCCACGCACGCCGCCGTGCAGGGTCATCCCGTTGGCGATGGCGGCCATTGCGTGCTCACGCACTCCGAAGTGGATATTCTGGCCATCGAATTCTCGGGGCCCGATGAGGCCGTATTCTTCGTGCAGGGTCTTATTGGACCCGGCCAGGTCGGCTGAGCCTCCGGTGAGTTCGGGGAGTGCCGCATAGATTGCGTTGATCACTTTGCCGCCGGCTGCGCGCGTCGCCATGCCATCGCTCTCTGGCTCGAAATGGGGCAGCTCGTCGTCCCAGCCGTTCACCAGATCGCCCTCGAGCCGGCGATTGAGTTCGGCGTGCTTCTCGGGCTGCTCATCGGC
>CAYFTY010000110.1:0-8938 GCA_964346045.1 uncultured Bradymonadales bacterium
TTGGGAGCCGTTTGCGCTCAATCGCTTTTTCGTGCGCATCAACGGCAAGAAAGTCGGCTATCCCATTCTCAATGACGTTCTGATCGCCCACGAAAACCCGGCTGCGGTCACCAAAGCCATCGTGCAGGTTTCAGCCGATGGCGAGCCCGAGTCTCAAAAATCGAGCGGCATCTGGATTTCGACCGCCGCCGGTTCGACAGCCGCCATTCGCTCGGCCGGGGGATACGTGATGCCGCTCGACAGCCAGGACATTCAGTATCTCGTGCGTGAGCCCTGCCCTCCCAACGTCGGCGTTTACAAGCATCTCAAGGGGATTCGAGCGATGGACGACTTCCTCGAGATTATCTCACGCATGCGCAGCGGACGCGTCTATCTCGATGGCCCGCACTCCACCGCCGCATTTACGATCGGAGACGTGCTGACGATCGATGGAGATGCGCCGGCCTTTCTAGTCTTTGGTGTTGAAGAGAAGAGTCGCGATTAGAGCGGCACGACCATGCCGGTGATCTCTTTCGACGCGAGCGTCTGCAGCGTGGCCCGTGCATCTGTATCGTTTTCGAACTTCCCGACCCGCACGCGATAGAAGCGCTTTCCGCTCACCTCGACTGCGGTCATGTGGGCGTCGAGACTCATGGCGCGAAGACGCGCGAGCTCACGTACGGCCGACGCTTTGGAAGCGTGATTTCCGACCTGGATGGTGTACTGACCTGCAACCTCGGGCGCATCGCGCGTCTCAGCAGGTGCGCCGAGTGCCTGCGTGACCCGGTCGATGAGCGCGTCAGCCGCCGGCTTTTCAGGCTCGGGAGCCGGCTCTGGCTGTGCTTCGACCTCGACTTCTTTCGCAGCAACTACAGCGCCTGCCGAATCGTCCGGCTCGGGCGTCTCAGCTGGCGCGGGTTTTTCGGCTTCGGCAGGCGCTGTATCTTCGACCCCCTCTTCGGCCGGTGGTTCTGCCGCAGGCTGAGGCTCTGTGGTGGGTTTCTCAGCAGAAGTAGGCTCGGCATCTCCTTCAGCCGTGATCGCGTCTTCTGCCGGCACCAGCTCATCTCGACTGGGTGCTTTCGAGAGATGGTCGTAGAACGAGAACGTGGTCTCGAGAGGTATGCGCTTCTGAGCCTTCCCCTCTTGCACGGATGCCTGAGCTTCTTTACTCACCGAAAGCGAGACCAACGGCGGCACCGAATCCTGACGAATGAGCCTCTGGCCCGTGATCATCCCTGCACTGAATACCAGTGCCAGCACGACGGTCCATCCGAGCAACCGCGTGAAGGGTGAATCTGATGTTTTCGAAGTCTTCCGGCTCATGGCTACTACCTGAACCCACGTGAACAGTGCTTGTACTACATGCACCGTAACACAGCGCGATCATCGCACAAATTTTTGCTCAAAACGAACAAACCGAGCCCGGCGGGATGAAGAAGATCGTACACGATTCGCCCGAGCCGCACTGCCCCGAGAACGGCTCGCAGTCACAGGCGCCGAAGAGGCTATTGCAGCTCATCGACGGACAGTCTGCATCTGAGCTGCAGTTGGTCGTGGGCGAAGTCAGGCAGGCATTATTGACGCACGAGAAGCCCGACTGACAATCCGAGTCCTCGACGCATCCGACACAGGTATTCGACGGACTGCAGACATCACTGCCAGAACAATCGCTATCGAATACACATTCGACGCATGTTCGTGAGGGAGAGCAGATCAACGAGCCCAAGCAGTCCGAAGAACCGAGACATTCGACGCAGGTATTTTGAGGGGTGCAGAGCTCGGCGCCCGGACAATCCATGTTGTTGACGCACTCCACGCATTGATAGCCGGCAGTACACACCTGCGACGACGGGCAATCCGTGTCGACGACACAGGCACGACATACCCCGGCCGGCTCGTCGCACACGTCGGTGCATTCGCTATCATTGATGCATTCGACGCAGGTATTATCCCCCGGGCGGCAGACGCCGGACATGCAATCGGTGGTGGTCAGGCAATCGACGCAGCGGTTCGTGGTCGTGTTGCAGCGCTTGTCGCCGGTGCAATCCATGTCGTTGGCGCATCCGGTGCACTGGCCTGCCTCACACACATTATTGGGGCAGTCCGAGTTCTCGATACATTGCACGCAGATTTGCTGCGTCGTGTCGCATTTCTCGGCTCCCGAGCAATCCATGTCCGAGAGACACTCGACGCAGGTTCGCTCTGGCACATCGCAGGCCGGCTCTTCATTCGACTGACAGTCCATGTCGCCGGTGCAGTCGACGCACATCGCAAGCCCGGTATCGCAAACCTTGGCGCCGGGGCAATCGACGTTATCGACGCACTCGACGCAGGTGAAGGTCGCGGGGTCGCAGACTCTCGCCCCGCAGTCGGCATTTTGTGCGCATTGCTGACAGGTCCCTGTCGTTGGCTCGCAGACGAGGGTTCCCGAGCATTCGCTGCTATCGAGACAATCGACACAGCGATTGTCGTCGGTGCAGGTTTGTCCGCGACCGCAATCCGAATCTTCGTTGCACTCGGCGCACTGACCGGTCTCTTCGAAACAGATTCCCGAGGCGCACTCTTCGTCATTTTCGCATTCGATGCAGAGCGAGCCCACACACCGAAAGCCTTCGTCGCAATTGGCATCGCGCAGACATTCTTTGCACAGGCGATCACCTGCCACGTCGCAGACCTCGCCGGTGTCGCAGTCTGAGTCTGCAAGACACTCGAGACAGACCCCCGTCTCTTCGTCACAGATCAAGCCCGGGCAATCCTGGTCACGTGAGCATACGGCGAGGCAGATCCCCGAGTTGGGCTGACAGACCTCTCCCTCGGGACAGTTCACACCGTCACAGGGGCCGCCTTCGCACGAGAAATCATCGGGAAAGCAGAGACCCGCAAGTACTCCCTGTCGGCTGCATGTATAGCCTTCCGGACACTGTGTTCCGATACAGGATGCGACGCAATAAGATTCGCCCGTGGCTTCGTCTTCGTAGCAACGACCTCCAGCGCAATCGTCATTGGTCGTGCAATCCTGACAGAGTGATTCGCTCACCGTCTGGCATTGGCCTGACGCACAGACCTCGAACTCGCCGCAGTCGGTAGCCGTCGTGCACGAGACGGCATTATTGGTGACTCCGGCATCGTCGGCGACGTTATTCGTCGTGCTCGCGTCACCCCCTGCATCCGAACTCGCGACCCCACCAGGTGTCTCACTCGACGCACATGCCGTGATGACGAGCAAGACCAAAATCCCCAGACTTTTCAAAACACTTCGAGCAAACATGGCCCCTCACCGCCTCGTCCACGAGGCCCTTAAAGTAGGTAGGCTTTGACCGCGAAGCAAGCCAGAGTCGCTCAGCCCTCCATCTCGGCCTTCGAACTGTGCGCCGGCCAGCTCGCAGGTATCCGATAGCGAAAGGTCAAAACGAGGCCGAGGATACCGACCACAACCCCCGGAATCGACATGACCTGTCCCATCGTGAGCGGAATCGACGGGTCGAATGCCTGGTATTCTTTAAAGAACTCGACGAGAAACCGCCCCCCGAAATAAAGGACGAAGCAGCTCGAGATCATCAGCCCTCGGGGCCGGTGTTCGCGCCCGGCCCATCGATCGATGGCGATGAGCAAAAGCATCACGGCGATGCCCATGGCGAATTCGTAGAGCTGACTCGGATGTCGAAGTGGCACGTCTGCACCGAGACCCGGATCGTAGCGGACGAACCGAAACCCCCAACTTTGATCGGTCAAACGCCCCACTATCTCCGAGTTGAAGAGGTTACCAAGCCTCACCATCGCCGCGCCGTATGCGGCGGTGATGGCAAAACGATCGCACCCTTCGATGAACGATGCCCCACGCCACCGGGTGAGAACCCACATTCCGAGGAGCATGCCGAGGACCGACCCGTGAGAGGCGATGCCACCGCGACTCACGTCAAAAAAGACCATCGGGTCTGCGAAGAACTCGTCGCTCGCGTAGAAGAGATAATGAAAAAGCCTGCCTCCGACCCAGATGCCAATGGCCGAAATCGGAAGGTAATAGTCTGCTGTATGTTCCCGGGCCCCGGCCCGCACGAGCTGCCAGCGAAAAATGGCCCAACCGCCCAGGAAGACGGCGATGAAGATCAGGCTGTAGTAGCGAATCGAAAACCCGAAGACCCTGAAAAACGGGCGCATTTCCCAGATAATCTCCATCAGCCGAGAGCCACGTCGAGGGTCATCATCACCACAAATCCGAGCATCAACGCTATCGTGCCCATGTCCGCATATTCACCATCCTGGAATTCGGGCACGACCTCTTCGATGACGACGTACACCATGGCCCCCGCTGCGAAAGCCAACGCAAAGGGCAACACCGGCGTCGCAATCGTCACGAAGACACATCCGAGCACGGCCGCGAGGGGCTCTACCATGCCGCTGGCCTGCCCGTAAAAGAACGACCGGCCACGACTGAGCCCCTCACGTTTGAGAGGCATCGATACGGCGACACCCTCTGGAAAGTTCTGCAGACCGATCCCGATGGCGAGGGCGATCGCCGCGCCACTCGTAGCGCCCTCGAGCCCGAGGGAAGCGCCACCAAAGCCGACCCCGACGGCAAGACCTTCGGGGATGTTATGCAGCGTGATCGCGAGCACGAGCAATATCGCTTTCTGCCACCTCGTCGAAAATCCCTCTGCATCTTCGACATCGGCGTAGACATGCAGGTGAGGCACGACTTTATCAGCCAGATATAGGAAGGCCCCGCCCAGCAGAAAGCCTGTCGCAGCGGGAATCCATGGTGCCCAGCCCTGGGCCTCGGCGATCTCGATACCCGGCGCGAGCAGCGACCAATACGACGCTGCAAGCATGACCCCGCCGGCGAATCCGAGCATCGCGTCCATGAACCAACGGCTCACGTCCCGCACCAAAAAGACGAGCCCCGCCCCAAGAGCGGTCACGCCCCAGGTAAAAAGTCCGGCAGCCAGGGCCTGCCAGACCGGCGAGACACCTTCGAACCATCCTTCCCAGGCTACGACGAGTGGGTTCACTCTATGTCCTTACGCGTAAATCGGTCTGCATCGCGGATGTCGAATTTCTCGAGCGTCTCGGTCAAGGCCCGGTCGAGATCGATATCGAGGCTATTCGCGAGCGTGATCACCACAAAGAGGATATCTCCGAGTTCTTCGGCGATATCGTCGTCTGCGTCCGAGTCTTTTCGTAGTTTATCACCATGCAGATGATTGATGCGCCGGGCCAATTCCCCGACCTCTTCGGTGAGACGAGCAAGATTCGAGAGAGGGCTGAAATAGCCTTCTTCCCACTGCGAAATCCAGGCGTGCACGGCAGCCTGCGCCTGTTGTAAAGTCATGGGTGAAGCGTCCACGTTTTCCTCGTCTGGAAAGGCTCGAAAGGAGCAGCCATAGATGGAAAGTGCCACAAAGTTTGTCAAGGTTCTGGAAGACGGCCAGCTCGACGAAGGCGAAGGCCGCGTCGTATTCGCCGGCATCAAGCGCGTTGCCCTTTTCAACATTGAGGGCGAATACCACTGCATCCAGAATCACTGCCCGCATGCGGGCGGGCACCTCGGACTCGGCGAAGTACGCGGACAGCTGGTGCTCTGCCCCCGCCATTCATGGGGCTTCGACGTTGTGTCGGGGGATTGTAAGACCAACCCCCGCTACTGCGTGAAAGTCTATCCGACCAAGATCGAAGAGGGTTCGGTATGGGTCGGCATCCCCGCCGATGATTCATCGATCATCTAGGGTTCGCTCGTCGCCATCGAGCTGCGACGCAAAGACAAATTGGCGCACGCGGTCGTCGTCGCTTTCCAAAAATTCTGCGGGCGGTGCCTCGAGGATGATCTCGCCCTGATGCAAGAGCGTGACTCGATCGGCGATGCGCATCGTCGACGCCATGTCGTGGCTGATGATCATACTCGTGAGCTCGAATTCTTCCTGCGCCTCGAGAATCATCTCTTCGACGTAATCCGACATGATCGGATCCTGGCCCGTCGTGGGCTCGTCGTACACGATGAGGTCGGGCTCTGAGATCAGAGCACGGGCCAGCGCGACGCGTTTGGACTGACCGCTCGAAATCTCGGATGGCAGACTCTCTTCGATATCCTCGAGCTTGAGGGTTTTCAGAAGTTCACGGGCCTTTTTGGCAGCCTCGGCCCGCGTGGCTTCACCTCGCTCGACCAGTGGGAAAGCCACGTTATCCAGGACCGTGAGCGAATCGAGTAGCGCGGAATGCTGAAAGAGCATCCCGATGCGCGTTCTCAACTGCCTGATCTTTGACTCTTCGAGACCACCGACCTCGTTTCCGAAAAGCCAGACCTCCCCTTCGTCGGCTTTCATGAGGCCAAGGATGTGCTTTATCATCACCGACTTTCCTGCACCCGAGCCGCCGATGATGACCGTAATCTCATTCTTCTTGGCGGTGAGGTTCACGCCTTTGAGCACGGCCCGTTTGCCGAACGACTTTTTGACGTCCCGCATCCGCACCACGTCTTCGGCGTCTTCGTCGGTCGCACCGAGATCGTCGGCCACCTCGGTGATCTTGGCTCGCGCTGCCTTTCCAACCAGCGAACGCACGGCCTCGTTTTCGCTCTCTCGGATCTCGGCGGGAGTGCCGGTCTCGACGATCTTGCCGTCGTGCAAAACCGCGACCCGGTCGGCCATACGAAAGATCGACGTCAGGTTATGGCTCACCATGATCGTGGTCAGCTCGTATTTGTCGGTCACGTCGATGAGCAGGTTGTCGACGAACTCCGTCAGAATGGGATCGAGGCCGGTGGTGGGATCGTCGAGAAGCAACATCTCGGGATTCCAGATGATCGACCGCGCCACGCTCACCCGCTTTTTCATGCCCCCCGAAAGCGCCGATGGATACTCCTGAAATACATCGCCGAGCCCGAGATCTTCAAGCAACTCCCCGGCCATGTCCTGCGCCTCGGGGATCGACATCGCGTTATTTTCGACCAGCGGAAAGGCCACATTCTCGATGATGGTCATCGAGTCGAAGAGCGCATAATTCTGAAAGAGCGTCCCGACGCGCTTTCGCATGGCGTCGAGCTCGGTCTGACTGAGCTCTCGCAGGTCGGTACCGAAGAGTTTGACGGTGCCGCTGTCTGGATGCATCAGGCCGTTGATATGCTTGACGAGCACGGTTTTTCCCGAGCCCGAGCGACCGAGAATGGCGGTGATTCCGCCAGGTTCGATCGTCAGGTCGAGCCCGTCGAGTACGACCTCGTCCTTGAAGGCCTTGCTGACGCCCTCGAGCTCGACGCAGGGGCCACCATCGAGGGGCCAACGCTCGACATCCGGCACGAGCAGATTCTCGCCTTTTTTGGTGGAATCGACACTGGCTTCGGGCTTTTCGACTGACACAACTTTCTCGCGATGCGGGGTGGCGCGTCGGCTCGCGCTGCGGCACTATACACAGTGACCGTAAGAGCCGCGAGGAGTACGGAGTCGCGATGACCGACGTGAAGAGCCATTTCAAAGAGACGACCGACGCGAATTTTGAGACCGAGGTTCTCTCGAGTGTCAAGCCCGTGATCGTAGGGGTGTGGGCCACATGGAGCGCCCCGTGCGACCTCATGGCGCCGGCATTCGGCGACCTCGAAGAACAGTTCAACGAACTGGTGAAAGTGCTCACCCTCAATGTAGACGCCAGTCCGATGACTGCTTGCAGCTACGAGATCGAGACGCTGCCGACGATGTTGCTTTTCAAAAGTGGGCGGATGGTGCGCAAGATTTCAGGTGCCGCACCGAGGACCGAGTTGCAGGCTCTCTTCGAAGAGGCCATCGCGCTCGACTGACGAGTGGTCTGTGTCTCTGATGAGCCGCCCCCCGGTGTCGCGACTTGCCTCCATTCCTCTCTGGCGAGCTCGAGGACCTCGTGGCGCAGATTGGTGAGCGCGCCGGTCTCGGAGACCTCTCCGCGAAGGCCTGGATTGGGTCCGCGTTGGTGGCTAAATCGAAACAGTCGTTAACGGAAGAGTTTTATTGGGCGTGGAGAAATGGCAACGTCTCCGCGGATAAACTCAAACCACCTCAAGAGCCCGTGCCGCGTAACCGATCACGATGGCTCACACCCCCATGACTCGGAAGGACGACGCAAGTTGACCGAGTCGGATGTGCGGCTCCGTCTTGAAAACGCCGATGAATATTGTTCGCCTTTCTACGTCCATTGAGAGGTTGGATGCCCTGCCGAAAGAGGATCCGGGATGAAAGTACACATATTTATTTTGCTCCTCGTCTCAGGCGCGCTCTTGCATTGCGCGCCCGTCGCTTCGCAGCCGCAAGAGGTCAGGGTCGTTGTCGTTCACGAGTACTCCGACGGGCGACCTGCCGAGCCCGATATCAACAGTCCATCGAGCGAATCCGCGTCCCCCGCGGAGCCTGATGTGGCGGAAGAACCGGTCGGGCGACCCGACATCGTGCGTTCGCAGGGGGCATGGAGCGATTGCGCGATTCAGCGCTATCGCACTGGCTGGGTCGTCGCAGAATGCGAGGACAGCACCGTGCGCATTCAAGCTGGCTGGTCGGCGCGCGGTGGGGAATACCTCGTGCGCCAGCAGCTCATCGACCACATCAATCGTCCTGCTACGGTGGGTCAATCCTCTGACCGCACCTGGGTGCGCAAGAAACGAATTCAGCTCGCCGGTCTCACTGTGAAAGGCCGTGTGTTAACCACTCGCATCGCCGACCAGGCGTTGCCATTCGGAGGCCATGAATCTACGTCGGAAAGCCCCATTCGCTCTCGCTCTCTACATGCGAGGATCGCCACACGCGAAAGCGGCAAGGTCGGTCTGACGTGCACGACTCCCGGGGCTGACTTCGACGAGGCGACGTGCATCCGACGCATGAGCGAAGTCATCGAGAACGGGATTCCCGGCGGTGCCGTAGTTTCCCGCGCCAGGGTGACGCTCGCCGGAGTGGAAATCGCCCTCGACTCGACGTGTAGAGCCCCGGACCCCACCAGGATCTAT
>CAYFTY010000111.1:0-8922 GCA_964346045.1 uncultured Bradymonadales bacterium
GTTCACCCCGGCCGCTCCCCAAGCGCGGCTCGCGGGTGCCGGGCTGGTGATGGGCGCGACCGCTCCGATCGTGTTGCCGAGCCGTGCAGACTCGCTCGAGAGCAAACTGATGGGTATCGTGGCTGCCATCGTCATGGCGCAGAACGCGGGCGGGCTGCCGCTCAAGGTTCAGACGGTCCACTTCTGATGTCTCGACCATCCAAGGTGGGGTTGAGATTGGGCCGGGGCCGACGGGGCACCGGAAGCATCTCCTCGGTCAGCAAGCTGGCCTCAGGGCGCGATCCCTTCCGGTGCCACTGACTCCCTACCCTTTCTGGTGCGCGGCTGGCCGGCGATGACACTCGGCTGCGTCGACCGAGAACTCCGGGCACCGCGCCATTATCATCACCCTAGTGATACTGCAGAGAATGTCGACCTCGAAGAATTCGCCGCCTCGCTCGAGTCCATCGAGAAATTCGTCGATGCCCTTGTCACCGAGAGCTCGGAGTACCACTTTCCGTAAAAAAATGGCCTGCGCCGATTCGAGAAGTAATCAGAAGTTCGTAGCTGAAAGCCTCTGAAATCTGTGGCATCCTTGGGCTCTCGGGACATAGAAGCGGAGAATATGGGTGGAATCATCAACCAGAAACATCATGATCGGTGTCGGCGTCGCGGCGGCTGTCTGTGCGTTTTTCTGCTGTCTGGGCAGCGCGGCGTTTTTCTTCATTGCAGGCGAAGCCGCCGAAAAGGTCGACGAGCAGGCCAAAGAGCTCAAGAGATTGGACGGGGCGGGCGAGCGCTGGCCCGTAAGAGACTTCAAGAAGGACTACCAGGCCGCGAAAAAAGCGCGCTGGGACATGCCGCGTCGGCCAAAGAACAAGAAAGTCGAACCGCCAGAGGAACGCTTTGAATCGTGGGTGAAACTCGGTTGGACCACGCTTCACGACGTCTCGAAGGTCTTGCAGCACAGCCACGAGCGCTCAGCATTCGTGACGGCCCACATGCTGACCGGCGGCGCACCCGTCGAATTTGCCAGGAAGTCGGGCTATACCGACCTGGCGTCACCGGATCTGGCGGGCATCTACTTCGGAGATTTATCGAATTGCGGACGCCTGGCACGCTATGAGCCTTACGCCGCAACAACGGAACGGGGCGAAGGCAACGTGCTGCACGAGGCTTGGTTCGAATGGGTCACCGAATCGGGCTGCGCCATTCGTGTCGAAACCCATTTGATGAAGGATGACGACCTGAACCTCTACTATCTACCGACCCGAGTCACCATGTTTCGCCCCGGCATCATTCCCCCGTGGATCGTGCGACTCGATTTCGAGACGTTCAAACGTTCTGAAGCTCGCCGACTCTTCAAGAAACATGGCGGCGACATCGCGCGAAAACTGCGCAAGGCGAGACGCGCGGGCATGAAGGCCAAGCATTATTATCCCGCCGATCCAGTCGGAAACCGGCAGCTGATTCGAAAGGTCATTCCCAAATCGAAGATCGTATCGAGCTGGGACCGCAAGACGTTCAAATTCGGGGGCGTAACGTACTACTCCATCGGGTACAAACTTCGATACGAAGACCGCACGCTCAAGTATCGCCTCTACTACAACGCCTTGAGCCAGCTTACCGGCAAGAATCGCGACCGCGACGTGTATTTCATGGCCGGCGAGACGCTCGAGCTCGACGAGTAGGCGCGGGCTGAATCCCTCTTCGACCTCTGGCCGGGTACCCTTCGGGCGCATCTCTCCTGGCTTCGCTCAGCCCAGGTGCCGGATGCTGCCGCGAGTGAGTATCCACGTGACGCAGGAGGCTCGACGCGCTCGGTGCCGACGGGGACGTCGGCGCTCCAACGTCGGCGCTCCGCATTGAATGCAGTTGGGCGGCGTGCTAGACCTCCTCTTCCGCGCAACGACGACGCGGACTTGACCCATGTGTAAGAGGAAAACGTCGTGAGTACCGACTACAAGGCAACGCTTAATCTTCCAGATACCGATTTTCCGATGCGAGCAAACCTCGCCAATCGCGAGCCGGAGATGATTGACCGGTGGAATAAGACGGATATTTACGGGAAGATGATCGAGCGCCGAAAGTCCCAGGGCGCGCCTCGCTACATCCTGCACGACGGACCTCCCTACGCGAACGGCAGCATCCACCACGGACATATCCTCAACAAGGTGCTGAAGGATTTCGTGGTGAAGCATCGCGCGATGTCGGGCTATCTGGCCGAGTACGTGCCGGGCTGGGACTGTCACGGGCTTCCCATCGAGCATAAAGTCGACAAAAAGCTCGGAAAGAAAAAGCGCGAGATGACCAAAGTCGAGGTGCGTCAGGCCTGCCGCGAGTACGCCGACAAATACGTCGACATCCAGCGAGATGAATTCAAGCGCGTGATGGTCTTTGGCGACTGGGAAAACCCCTACAAGACGATGTCGTACGCGTACGAAGCGGCGACGGTGCGTGAGCTGGGACACTTCTTCAAGAAGGGCCTGGTTTATCGCGGACTCAAACCCGTGCATTGGGACTTCTCGTCGCGCACGGCCCTGGCCGAGGCCGAGGTCGAATACGACGCCCATACGACCGAGCACGTCTACGTGAAGTTTCCGTTCACGGACGCCCCCGACTCTCTGAAAGAAGCTGCGGGCGAGCGCGAGGTCTTCGTGGTGATCTGGACGACCACTCCGTGGACGATCCCGGCGAACCTCGCCATCGCGCTGAATCCCGAGCTGACCTACCAGTTGATCGGCGTGGGCGACGAAGCCTACGTCATGGCCGAAGGGCTGCGTGATGCGACGCTCGAAGACTGTCGAATCGAGGATTTCGAGGTGCTGACGAGCTTCGAGGGGCGCGAGCTGGTCGGAGAACTCGGCGTTGGAAAAGGTCTGAACGCGCACCACCCGTGGATCGACCGCGACTCGGTGCTCTTACCGGCCGACTACGTGACGCTCGAACAGGGTACTGGATGTGTGCACACCGCCCCCGGCCACGGTCAGGAGGACTTCGAGCTGGGCCGCCAATTTGAACTCGATGTGATCTGCCCGGTCGACTATCGGGGTTGTTTCATCGAACGTGAAGTGCCGGAATTTGGTGGTGAGCACGTCTTCAAAGCCAACCCGATGATCCAGCAGAAGCTGGCCGACGACGGCAAGCTCTTGAACGCAGTCGGAGACAAGGTGACCATCGACCGCTATCCGCATGGCTGGCGCTCGAAAGCTCCGGTGATTTTTCGCGCTACCACGCAGTGGTTCATCGCGATGGAGCCCGAGTCGGCTGGACTCGGCAGCGACGGATTCCATCTGCGTCAGGAAGTCCTCGACGAGATCGAAAAGGTCGAGTGGGTGCCCGGCTGGGGACACGACCGCATCGTGGGGATGGTCGAGAATCGACCCGACTGGTGTATCAGCCGCCAGCGCTCATGGGGCGTACCGATCACGGTGATGCACTGCGAAAGCTGCGGTCATTCGATCGCCGACGCCGATCTCACCTATCACGTCGCCGACCTCGTCGAAGAATTCGGCGCCGACGTCTGGTTCGAGCGCGAGCCTCAGGACCTCGTGCCCTCAGGGTTCTCGTGCCCCGAATGCGGCGCAGCGCCCGAAGAGTTCCACAAGGAGCAAGACATCCTCGATGTATGGTTCGACTCGGGTACATCCTGGGCGGCCGTGCTCGAAAACATGCTCGGCTGGGGGCCGGTCGCCGATCTGTATCTCGAGGGTAGCGACCAGCATCGCGGCTGGTTCCAGTCTTCGATCATGTGCGGCGTCGGCACGCGAGGTCACTCGCCCTACAAGACTTGCCTGACGCACGGCTTCGTGATGGATCAGGACGGTCGGAAGTACTCGAAATCTTCGAAGAATTTCGAGGCGCCCGAGAAGATGATCAACCAGCAGGGTGCCGAGCTATTGCGCCTGTGGGTCGCCGCCGTCGATTATCGCGGTGACATCACGCTCTCGCCCGAGATCATGAAGCGCGTCACCGATGCGTATCGCAAGATCCGCAATACCTTCCGCTTCTTATTGGGTAATCTGAGCGACTTCGATCCGAACGAGCATCTCGTACCCTACGACGAGCTCGAAGAGATCGACCGATGGCTCTTGCATCGAGTGGGCGAGGTCGTGAAGCGCTCGGGAGAGGCATTCGAGAATTACCAATTCCACACTGTCTTTCATTCATTCGTCCAACTCTGCACGGTCGACCTGAGCAACGTGCACCTCGATATCTCGAAAGACCGCCTCTATTGTGAAGCGACCGACAGCAAGGCGCGGCGCTCGGGTCAGACGGCGTATTATCTGGCCCTGAACGCGCTTGCGCGCACGATGGCGCCCATCCTCTCGTTTACCTGCGAAGAGGTGTGGGACCACCTGCCCAAGCGTGCCGAAGAGCCCGGCTCGGTCTTTTTGACCGACTTCCCAACCGACGAGGTCGACGGATGGAACGACGAGTCGCTGGCCAATACCTGGCAACGTCTGCTCGACGTTCGCAGCGAGGTTCAGCGTGCTCTCGAAGAAGTGCGTGTGCCGCGTAAGCAGAAAAAGCCGGGCCAGATTGGCTCGAGCCAGGAAGCATCGGTCACGGTCACAACCAATGGCGCCCTACTCGACCTCTTGCAGTCGTACGAGGACCAACTCGCCATGCTCTTCATCACGAGCACCGCGCAGGTCGTCGAAGGCGAGACGCCCGAAGACGCCGAGGTCGCAGTTTCGGTCAAAGTCGCCGACGGCGAGAAGTGCCCGCGATGTTGGAATTTCTGGATTGTACCCGGAAGTGGCGATGAGATCTGCGCGCGCTGTGCAGGAGTTGTGGGCTAGCGCTGGGTTCAGTGCCACCTCGAACTTCTTAGTTTTTGGAGATCTCGAAGTTGAGCTTCAAGAGCACTCCCTCGCGAATCAGGTCGTCGACCTTGCCCTTGCCAGGATTTGAGCCAGAGAAAAAGGCCGAGCCCGGGTGGGCTCGGCCTCTTCGATCCCCTGACATGCTGCTCAGTTTTCGGGAGTCGCCTCGAAGGTCGTGGACTCAATCGTCACCGCATTCACCTCTTCAGGCGTAAACGGCATATCGATCGGTTCATTCTCGATCCAGCCGTCGACGAAGTTGTCGTAATAGGGCGAATCGGGGAAATGCCGTACTCCGCCCGGCAGCGTGATCTTCGAGGTCAGACCATCCGGGGTGGCCTCGGCGACAAAACGCATCGAGGCTCCGGCGAAGAAGTAACCACCGCCATCGGCAAGCTCGCCGAGGTTCCGCGGATTGGCCACGTTCACAGCCCAGAGTCCGCCCGGTGCCGCATAGGGGCCTTCGTCAAATGCCGTGAGGCCGGCGTCGCTGAGTAGATCAGCGCGGAAGGCCACTGCATGGAAACGACCCCATGCCCAGTCTGAATCTGACGAGCCGAGCGACGCAAAGGTCGCAGCGGCGAGATCGACAGCGTCGAGGACGATATCGAAATCGAACTCCTCCTGCATGGTGGTCTTATCATCGAAGTAATTCACACCGTCCATGAAGAGTTGCGGGTTCGAGAAGATCACGCCGACCGAGCGATACACACGGCTATTCACACCCACCGGTGCGATCTCGTCTGCAAAGATCGAGACGGCGAGCTGGTGCAGCAGTACGTGGAACGCGGTGCAGCCGACTGCCGCGGCGAGTTCGTCCTGATCACTGACGGCCGCCGAGTCGATCTCACGGGTCTCGAGGCCGGTCGGGCACGTATAATCCCAGTTCACGAGCTTTTCGACGAAGGTCTGGGCATCGGCCGAGAGATTGGTCTCGGCGGTATAATTGAACAGGCTCGGCAGAATCTGTTCGGCCAGAGTGATGGTGGCGTCTCCCTGGAGGTCGACCATATCTTGAAGCGTCGGAGTCCCTTCGAGCCTACCCAGACCATCGAGCACGCCGAGGTGACGATAGCCGGGTGCCGGATAGGCCTGCAGGTAGCTATACTCGTCATTGGCAGGGTCGCCGTCGTTGAGTGCTCCACTCATGTCCTGATTTGCGGTCGCGATGAAGCCGTTTGGCGGATTTTCGAGCTGTGGCAGATCTTCATAGTCCATGAATCCCTCCCACTCGTAGGCGCCCTCACCGCTGAGCGGCAGCCACGGCGGATTCTCGAGCGATGCCCAGGATCGAATCGGCACACGCGAGTACGGAAACCACCCGATGTTGGATTGCCGGTCGATGACCACGAAGTTCTGGTTGGTCGATGTCGCGTTTTCGAGGGCCGTCTTGGCCTCGGCCATGTTAGTGGCCGTCGCCAGACCAAAGAACGCTTCGAAATCAGTGTCGACGTCGTGACCGGTCCATCGAAGCGAGAGTGCTTCGTTATCGTCGGGATTCCACGCGATGACAGGGCCGTGATGCGGAACGACCCGTAGCGTGCGCGTGACATCGTCTCCATTGGCAACTTCGAAGGTGTGCTCGATCTCGGTGATCGGGACTTCACTCTCGTTGAAGAAGACCGCATCGGCGTTGGAATTGAGTCTCTCGACGTAGACGTCGGCGAGGTCGTAGTTCACGACCGTCGCGCCCCATGCGATATTGTCATTACGACCCAGCAAGATTCCGGGGATACCCGCAAACGAGACACCGGTGACGTGAAGGTCACCGTTTCCTTCGTTCACCGAATCCATGTGGATGGGGTACCAGAGCATCGGATTGCTGAGCCCGAGGTGCGGGTCGTTGGCGAGCAGTGCCGTCGTCGTGCCTTCACGGAAATCCGGGCCGATGACCCAATTATTCGAGCCGAATCCTTCAGGAGCTCGCCATTTCTCGGCGTCCGAGATATTGGCCAGTGCCTGGCGCACGATGGAGCCGTTTCCGCGCACCCGATTGACCGCGTTCTTCCAGGCTTCGCGGTCGACGAAGGGGAAGACGTTGAACTGCGGTGGATAGGCGCCACCGGCACTTTCGATCGTATTGGTGCCCGAACCCGAAATCTGTCCGAGGATGTCGAAGACCGACTCGGCTGGAACGCCAGCATCGATGTATCCAGCCTGATTCAGGTCGCGGCCCGACGAATTCGAAAGATCGTCGACCAGGAGCAGACCACAGGCTGTCGTATCGTAGACTTCCCAGTCTGGAATCTCGTCGGTCGAGAGAAAGCCGACGTTGGTGTATTCACGCGAGACTTCCGAGTCATTTCGACCGTTTCGGTAGTCGCGAAGCCACGCATTCACACCGCGCGTATACGCATCGATGATGTCCTTGCTCTCTTGCGAAGCCGAGTTGTACCAGGATTCTTCGACGAACTCGCCGTCACGATTGATGAGTCGGGTTCGATAGGCAATGTCGGTGCTGAGTCCGAGCTGGCCGGCCAGGGTCGAAATGCGCCCTCGCGCCACGCGGCGGCGGATATCCATCTGCACGAATCGGTCGCGCGCGTGGATATATCCCTGCGCCATGACGCAGTCGAGATTCTCTTCGCAATAGATATGCTCGATACCATCATCGGCCCGCCTGGACGTTACGTCAGCGCCGAGACCATCGATGAAAAACCCTTCGGGCAGGCCCGTCTGGTTATTCGTCGCATTATTGGTGTTGTTGGTGCCGTTATTCGTCTCGTTGTTGGTGTTGTTGGTACCGTTATTCGTCTCGTTGTTGGTGTTATTCGTCGCGTTATTGGTGTTGTTGACGTTATTCGAGTTGTTGGCGTTGTTGCCAGACTCGTCGTCATCCCCACAACCGACCGCAATCAGTGCAACGGTCGCGACGGCGACCATCATTTTCATCCATCGAGAATTCACGCGCATCTCCCTGTGATTCGTATCTGAATTTCGTACTGTGAATATCCCTACTTCAAAGGCGATCACCTTTCAACTCAGCAGTGCTTCGAATGCGGCCCTCTGGCATGGAAGAAGGGTTCGTGAGATAAGAGAAAAACTCGCATCTATGGAGAAGCCATGAAGTCGATCCTCGCCTGGACCATCCTTACGGCGCTCTTGCTCGCCAGTTGCGGCGACGAAGAAGAAGAGGGGCTGCCGCAATGCGTCGAAGCTGAACCGGCGGCCTATGATGAAACATCGGGCTGGCAGACCGACGCCTATGCACCGAGCAGCACAATGCTTGGGTGTTATCCGTTTCATGCCGAGGCGAACGCCGAATTTGGCGCGTTCATCTCGATGCGAACGGCCGACACGAGCGCCATGCAGGTCGATGCCTGCAAAACGGTGATCGACTCACTGAACTGCCAGACCTACAGCGGCGATGGCAACGAACTCTCGTTTTTCGTCGAGTCCGAAGACCGCCTGACGATGCGGGTCATCGGCAATCTCGACGGTCGCCAGATCGACAACCTCCTCTACTTCAACCCGTGCCAGACGAGTTGCCTCGCTGCGGTGACGCTCGAGACGCTCAACGACGACCAACAGAAGATCTGTGAGATTCCGGCGCAGGTCTCGCAATGTCTCTTTCCCGAGAGCGCGCACTCGTTCACTTTCGAGCGGCTCGACAACGAGAGTATTTCGATCTTGATGGGCGGAGAGCGGTACGCGCTGCAGTAATGGCTTCGCGACTGCGCCCGTCGCAGGCGAATGCGCCCCCCGTTGCCCCCGGGCGGCAAAGCCCGCGGGGCAGGCAGAGGAGGGACGAATTGTGCGAATCTGAAGTGGCCCTGGACCGTGTGCCTGGGCCTGCCTGGGGCACGCGCTTTGTACCCCATCTGGCCGCTTCGCTGCCTTCTTCCCCAGGGAGAAGAGTTTTCCTGGCTTCGCTCGGGGCGGTGGCTTATTGGGCCGGGTTTATTCTGCCGGCTCTGGGCGGTTGAAGACACCGGTGACGAAGTTTCGCAAGTCGTCGAGGAGGGTGTAGAAGATCGGCACGACGAAGAGAGTTAGGACGGTCGAGGCGATGAGACCGCCGATCACCGTTCGGCCAAGCGGCGCATAGGGAACCCCGACGATCGCAGACGCACCGATGGCCATGGGAATCAACCCGCCGATGGTCGTGAGCGCC
>CAYFTY010000112.1:0-8907 GCA_964346045.1 uncultured Bradymonadales bacterium
TCTTTCTTCTGGTATTCAGTGTTCAGGGCCTCTGGCTGGTTGCCCTGATTCTGGAATACGCACCGTGGCTGATGGCACTGGTCGCCGCGATGCCCATCGTTGCCCTCGGCTATCAATTCGACGCCCGAATCGTAAGCGATGGGATGGAACTCCGAGAGCAACTCTGGGGCTGGGTCATAAATCGCAAATTTCTCGACGCCGAGGAGGTAATGCTCGAGTTTGCTCCAGGCGCTAAGAGCGGCTTTGATTGTGAGGAAAACACCCAGGACCGCGCCATGGTGCGTAACGCGGACTACTCGACGTACTTTGAGCTAGGCGATAATTTTTCAGCCCTCGCTTTGCACCAGGCATTCGAGCAGGGATGGCGCATGGTCCATGAGCATGCAAGCGTCGTATCTTCGCACCCGACGGCGATTTTCGAACACGTGCCGGCGCCGAGCGAAAGCACCCCAACCGATATTCGCAAGGTCGCAGCGAAAGTGGTCTCGCACGCCAGAAGCAAGCCCTTGATCTTCGTCGAAGGGTGGTCTTTCGAAGCCACGCGTCGCATCGGGGTCTGGCTGCGATACAATGGCCGGCTGCAGCTGGTGTTTGATGGCTATGTCGATGCAGGCCAGATCGAGGGGCTGCGCGAGCGTATCGCCCAGGAAGCCCGTGTCATCGACGGCGATTGGGACGAAATGGCGCATACATCGCGGCGACGGTGGGTCTGGAGCACCGACCCATTTATCTTGTACCGGCGAACTCGGGCGTATCTGCGCGTGGAGTCCCACAGCATGTTCGTCGGGCAGCGCATCATTCTCAACCATGAGATCCAGCGTGTTCTCAGCGTCTTCACAGGCTGGACGACCGGAGTTCAACTCGAACTGAAAGACGGTACCCGAGTCAAGGTGGCACGCCATGTCTGCTGGGGTGCGATCTTCGACCCCCTCTACGATACCTGGGCGTTGGAGTTCGACACGATCTGGTCGGAGTCGCTCTCTCGTTGCCTGGCCGAGGCTATCCAGGTGGATTGGGAACGAGAGGGGTATTGAGGGCAGCGAGCACCTCGAGGCGGGAGCGCACGTTCATCTGCGATATCAATGATGATGAGATTCTTCTGAGAATTTCGTTCCCGTCGAATCAGATTGTGATCTTTCGTTGCTGGTTTCAGACTCTGGCAATTCCGGGCCCCCGAGTTCGCGAACGAGCGCGAAATCGCCTCGGAGTGGATGGCCTCTTGCTACGCCTGAATGCATGTCTGCGCACTGTAGAACTACGGGACGCCGCTATCTGTCGCCTACGGCAACATCTTCCCCGACGGGCGAGCCCCGAGGCGACCTGTGGTCGCACCGGGTACGTGTCCCGGCACCGTCAGCTAAATAAGGCCCGCCGCACCAGCTCGAGGCCGCGCAACGAGTGGATGTCGGTACTAAAGAAGGGAATGCGCTGCACGGGGATACGCTGCGGCATAGAACGCGAGAGAGCGTCGACCGTCTTTCGGTCCATCTCCGAAAGAACGGAAAACTCGCGAGCATTTTCGACTAACTTCTCACAGAGTTCGCGCAGGGGCTCGGGGCCCAGGTGTTCGAACTCACCGCTGGCCTCACCGACCATGCTCACGACATTTACGAGAGGACGACCAAGCTCTTCGGGCTCGACCCACTCGGTGTGCACGCGATTGACGACGAAGCCTCCGACCTGCACCTGCTCTTCGCCGAGTTTCTTGTAGAAAAACATGGCTTCGTCGAGCGTGAGCGGGTCAGGCGCCGTCACGACGACGAAGGTCGACTCGGGCCCGGTCAAAAGCCCGCGAACCTGAATGCTGCGGTCTTTGAGTCCTTCGAAGAGTGTCGAAAAGGATCGCAAGAAAACCGAGAATTCATCGAGTAGCTCGGCGCCGGTAAATCGGCTCAGCGTCTTGAGGACGTAGGCCGTGCCCATGCTGAATAGACCCACGCCTTTCTTGCCGGCAAGAACCGAAGGTTTGTAGAGCCACTGCAGTGCCTGGTTGTCGATCGCATCTTCGAGGCGTCGAGGCGCCTCGAGAAAATCCAGCGCGTGCGTGGTGGGCGGCGTATCCAGCACGATGAGGTCAAACTCGCCTTTTTCGTGAATCTCGTGCAATCGTTCGGCGGCGGCATACTCCTGGGTGCCTGCGACACTCGTCGAAAAATACTGGTAGATACGGTTGTTGAGGATCTCGTCGCGCTCTTTGGCCGGTGCGTAGCGTTTGACGACCTCGTCAAACGACTCCTTCATATCGAGCATCATGGCCCAGAGCTCGCCTTCGGGCTCGACGCCGATCTCTTTGAAGCGCTCGATGGGAATACGCGCGATCTCATTTCCGAGCTCGTCGACGCCGAGTGAATTGGCCAGACGGCGCGCTGGGTCGATCGTCAGCACGAGAACTTTGCGACCGCGGATGGCCTCATGGAGCGCGAGTACCGCGCTGGTGGTCGTTTTTCCGACCCCACCCGAACCGACGCATACGACGACCGATTTCTTGGCCAATAATTTCGAGAACGCCGCGTTGTCTTTCATGATGCGCCCCCGAGTTGCTCGGCGAGTCGGGCGGCCATGTCTTTAAGCGACTGAAAGTCGAGACGTTCGACAAAATAGAAGGGAAGCTCGACGTAAGGCAGATCGAGGTCTTTTCGGATCTCATCGCAGTAAGCCTGCTGCATGTCGACCCGCATCGCTCGGAAATTGGCCGCATCGAGCAGATTTCCGACCGTGGTTGCGGGTTTTACTTCGCTTCGTGCCTCGCTGATCACCGCGCGTTCTTCGGGCGTGAAACGAGGAGCATAAACGGCGTTCGTGATCACAGCGCCCGTGGGGATCTTTAGCTCGTTCGCGACCGTATCGTGCAACATCTTGGTCTCGTTCACCGGCATTTCTTCGGGCAGCGTAATCAGGCTCAATGCAGTGGTTTCGGGGTCACGCAAGACGTCGAGAATGCGCTTGGCCTCTTCGAACATATGGCCCGACGAAAGAATGTCGGTGATGACGCTTGGAATCTGCAGCAGGAAGATCCCATGGCCGGTTGCTGGAGCGTCGACGATGACCTTATCCCAGACCGGGCTGCCGTCGTCATGCTCTTCGATGACGTGGTAGTAGGCCTTTCCGAGCATCACCAGCTCATTGATTCCGGGAATCGCCTTGAGAAAAGCCTTCATGATGCGGTTCTGGAAGACGGCTTTGTAGACGACACGCACCTTGAGCATCATCAATGCGTACTCTTCCATCGCAGCATCTGGCGTGACGTTGACCGCAAAGAGGTTGTCTTCGATCTCGACGATCTCGGTGCCGACCCGCGAAGCGCCGAACATCGAGCTGACCTGGTCCTTCGTGTTGAGCTCCATCAGGAGCGTACGCTCTCCGCGCTTCGCACAACTGAGCGCAAACGCCGACGATACGGTCGTCTTCCCGACGCCGCCCTTGCCCGAGAAGAGCAGGAATTTGCGTTTGTAGAGATTGATTTCGGCTTCCAAAAGTCGAGCCGTACTGAAGTTACGAAGATGCTTCGGTGCACTCCGTCAAAAGCGCGTGGAATCTAGTAGGTTGGGGGCAGGTATGCAAGCCAATTGCTATGCGTGGCCGAGACCCTACGCCGAGCCGACCCATTGTGGTCATCCGCGCCCGGGGGTTCAATGACCCTGATGTGTTGGAATTGTGCCGACGAGGACGTCGGCGCTTCTCAGAGATTGTCGCGACGACGGGAATCTGAGCGGTCTGCGATCCTAGGTTGAGACGACTTCGACGCAGACGACCGTGACGTTGTCGTTTCCGCCGCCATCGTTGGCGGCCTGGATCAGTTCTTCGCAGCATGCTTCGAGATCGTCGCGATGCTCGAGCATGACTTCACGGATCTTTTCGTCGGTGATCATGCCATTGAGGCCGTCGCTGCAGAGCATGTAGAGGTCTCCCTCCTCGGGCTCATCGTGACGTACATCCACCTGAACGGTCTCCTTCATGCCGAGCGCACGAACAATCACGTTTTTATGCGGGAAGTTCTCGATCTCCTGCTCGGTGAGGTCCTTCATCTTGATGTAGTCGTTGAGCAGCGAGTGATCTTCGGTAACCTGCGTCATCTCGTCGCCACGCAGGCGATAGATCCGAGAGTCGCCGACGTGTCCGAGATAAGCACTATCGCCCGAGAAGCAGATGGCAACGATCGTTGTACCCATGCCGCGCTGCGCAGAATTCTGCGACGCGGTCTCGTAGATTCTCAGATTGGCGAGTTTGATCCCTGCGGCAAGACGGTTTTCTTCGTACCGGCGTGCCTTCTCCATTTTATAGGGCCAGGTCACATCGTCGTCGGCCGAGGTTTCTTCGAAGAATTCGGCAACCGTCTGCACCGCCATCTCAGAAGCGACCTCTCCACTTGCGTGACCGCCCATTCCATCGGCGACCATGTAGAGGTTCTGCTCCTGCAAGATGAGGAGGTTGTCCTCATTGTGGGACCTTTTCATGCCCACGTGGGTGTTGCCCGCGTATCGCAATTTCAGAGCCACCACGCTTTCCTTACTTCTGCTGGAGATCGTCACAATATCCGTATGGCATCTAGAATCTAAGAGTTACCACAGCTATCTCAGCCCGGCAAGATATGGTTGGGCTCGGGCCTATAAAGGCGCGCGGTCATCGGTTGCGCGCTCAGCCCTTGTGTTCCTCGGCGGGCGTTTCTATACTCCGCCGAAGCCCCGCTCGGGCCTTGTCCGAGCGCCACTCGCACCCACGAATGTCCCATGCGTCCTGCGCGCCTGCCACAATGTTTGTTTGTGATCGTGCTTCTCGCGTCTATGCTCAGTGCACAGACGCTCTGGGCCCAGGGTGACCCGATTTCGGCGGCAGTCCTCAATCTCGAGGGCAAAAGCGTTTCGGAAGAACTCACCTCGACTCTTTCGTCCATCGTTCGAAACGAGGCGCAGCAGCTCGACAAGTACCAGGTCGTCAACAAATTCGAGATCAACTTTGGCGATATTCTTCTGGTGCTAGGCTGCAGCTCAGAGAGCACACCGTGTCTGAAGCAGGCAGCCGAGCAACTCAACGCACGCGTTCTGATCTTTGGAAGGGTCGCCCAAGAGTCGGGCTCCTACCAGATCGCCCTGCGCATCTTTGATAGTGAGACCGGGCGCATGCTCAACGAGATGGCGCGTACTATCCCCGATACCGACGATCCGGTGGTCGCGTTCCGCAAAGAAATCGAGTCCTTTTTCGGTAAAGAAAAGTCGGTTCCGACCACACGTATCCGCATCGGCTCGAACGTAAACGACGCAGAGATCCTGGTCGAGGATACCAACGTCGGAACGGTCCCGCTCGAGCGGAAGGGCCTGCCGCCCGGCACCTATAAAGTCGAGGTCACGCACCCCGACTACCAGAGCTGGGAGACGGTGCTGCAGCTCAAAGAAGGTGCTGACGTCGAACTGTGGGCGCCTTTGAAAAAGAAGGCTGGAGCCCCCACCCCGGTCGCGAATACGGCCAGTAGCGAACCCAAAGTCGAGACGACACCCGTCGATATCAGCGATAGCGTCAGCGACGAAGATCGCGTCGGAACGGTGAACTGGGGCGCATGGAGTGCCATCACCGTCGGCGGCCTCTCCCTGATCGGCTCGGGCGTTCTGGCGCTGCTGATGGTCGACACCGAATCCCAGATTCAGGACGAAACAGATAGCGGTACGATCACCGAATCGCGCTATCAGGAACTCGTCGACCAGGGCGAGAGCTTTGAGCTCGGGCATCGCATCCTGCTGGGTGTGGGTGCGGTCGGGATCATCAGCGGCATCGTCTGGCTGATGCTCGACGATGGATCGTCCGAGCCGAGCGCAATTCGCATCGGCCCCACAGGGCCGAACGAGATCGGAGCAACCGTACGCTGGTAAAAACGCCGGAACCACTCCGGGGCCCGACAAGGATGTCTATGCGGCCACGATTCACCCTCATCTTTCTTACGCTTCTCGTTCTGGCCTCGTCGCACGCCTACGGACAGACTCGAGAGCTCACTGCATCAGACAGGCTGGCCCTGCTCTATGCGCCCCAGCTCAACTTCAGCCGACAGGGTGATCCCATCATTCGCGTGGGCATCGTCGAAGGGCGAAAATCCGTCCAATTCACACCGACGCTTCCGATTCGAGTTCTGCCCGCAGGCGAAGGCGGCGCCGAGATCGAGTTGCCGGCAAAAAAGACCTACACGGTGCGAGCGCGTCGCTCGAAGCCCGGCAAATATAAATACATGGTGGTCGTCAGCCGCCTGCCCGTGGCCGAGCGCTCGAAGGTCGAAAAGATCAAAAGCACCTGGCTCAAGCGCGGCTACATCCCCGAAGTCGAAGAAGTCGGCGGACTCTTTGCTGTCAAAGGCCAGGTCTTCGACTCCCGCACAATTCTCATCGGCGTTGGCAGTACCAAAAAATACGCGACCGCACGGAAGACCAGGCTCGCGCTCGAAACCAAATTTGGCATCGAGGGCAGTATTCACAGCGAGGTCGTTTCGTATCCATCGGTCGACATCGAACTCACTGGCGAGGGGGTCGACGCAAAAGTGAGCGTCAAGAACGTACTGCAGATCGCCCCGCCCCGCGGAAAGGAGGGCGATATCTCATACACTGTGCCGCGCATCGAGAAGTCGTATGGCAAGGGATTCGAGACCAGGCGCTATACCGGGTCGCTGATCTTTGCGCCTGACCGTAAGGGCAGATTGGTCGGTATGGTGAGCCTGGGAGCCGAACGGCTGCTCAAGGGCGTCGTCCCGGCCGAAACCTACACCTCGGCGCCCGAGCACGCCCTGCGCGCCCAGGCGGTCGCCGCGCGAAACGAGATCTTCAGCGGAATCGGCGTCCGAAATCTCGCCGAACCCTATATGCTGCGCGGTGACGTGATGGACCAGGTCTACGGGGGCATCGGGGTCGAGCATCCGAGAACGTCAGCCGCCGTCGATGCGACGCGCGGGCGCGTGATGTTCTACGGAAAGAAGATCATCGAAGCCACCTACTCCTCGAATGCCGGTGGATTCACCGAAAATAACGAGAACGTCTGGGATATGGAGCCTCGCCCCTGGCTGCGCGGAAAACCCGATGCGCCATCGGGGACCGTGCCTGCCAAATTTCGCGACGGCATCTCTCCCGACGAGCTGGCCGATTTCTTGGACGCCGATTACCCGGCCAACAGCAAAACAGCCCCGATCAGCAGCACCCGGCTCTACCGGTGGACCCGCAGCGTCAAGGTCAGTGAGGTCCATGAATGGCTCTCAGAGAACGGCCGCAACGTCGGGCGTATCAAAGACGTGAAGGTCAAGAGCCGAGGGATAAGCGGGCGTGTCATCCGACTCGAGGTCATCGGTGACGCCGGAAAAACAGTCGTCGAGCGCGAACTCAATGCACGACGACTCTTCGGCGGGCTGCGAAGTGGCCTCTTTACGATGAAGATCAACCGCGACGGCCGAGGCTATGCGAGCTCGTTTGATTTCGAGGGCGCAGGATTCGGACACGGCGTCGGCATGTGTCAGACAGGCGCCATCGGCATGGCATCCCGTGGCAAGAGCTACAGCGACATCCTGCAGCATTATTACAGCGGTATCTCCATCAAGCGTCTCTACGACTGACGACGTTGTACCTGCATCCGGACCGGGCTCGTCGGCCGCAGCGTCACGGCGGGCTGCATCTTCATCGTCTCGCTCATGCGATTCTTTAGCTCGACCTGACGCGCCATGGTCGCAATGACCAGAATCGCCTCCATCATCGCGAAATGCGTACCGATGCAGACTCGCGGGCCACCGCCAAAGGGGAAGTACGCATGACGGGGCAAACTCTTCTCGAATGCGGGGTCCATCCATCGATCTGGATCGAACCCAAAAGGATTTTCGAAATACTCTTCCTTCATGTGCATCACGACCTGAGCCATCAAGACCTGCGACCCCTTTTCGATGACGTAATCACCAACCCTCACGTCTTCGAGGGCTTCACGACCGATGATCCAGGCGGGCGGGAAGATCCGCATCGACTCTTTGACGACCGCGGTGGTGTATTCGAGCTTTTTCACATCATCGACCGTCGCCTCACGGTCGCCCAAAATCTCATCGATCTCGGCATAGAGCCGCTCGGCGACAAGCGGGTGGAGACTCAATAGGTACCACGTGTATGTGATGGTCAGCGCCGTCGTCTCGTGCCCGGCGAGGAACATCGTGATCACCTCGTCGCGCAGTTGTTTATCGGTCATCTGCGAGCCATCATCGTCATTTGCGATGAGCAGACGCCAGAGCAAGTCGTCACCTTCGACGCCACTCTCGCGACGCTCTCGGATCAGACGATAGACCGCGCGATCGAGCTCTTCCATCGCATCGTAGAATCGGCGCCGCGCCGGCATCGGAAACGGCTCGGGTACGAATCTCCAGGGCGTATGGGTCATGAGGTGAAAATAGATCATCGCCGTATCGATGGCCTCGCCGACACGGTCGAGTTCGGTACCGGGGTCGAGGTTGAAGAGCGTCTTCACGACGATCTCCATCGTCAATTTCATCATCGATTCATGCAGCTCGAGAATCTCGCCGTCCTGCCACTCGTCGACCTGCCGCGAGGTGAATGAGACCATCGTATCGGCGTACGCAGCGATCTGCTTTCGTTTCAGCGCAGGCGCAGCCAGTCGGCGTTGACGGCGCCAGAATTCGCCCTCGCTCGTCAAGAGGCCCTGCCCCAGCATCTCGTCGAGGCCATGCGTGATCGCATCCTTATGAAATTTGTCGGCATCGATGACCAGAATCTGGTGGATCGCCTCGGGGTCACTGACGAGATAATTCGTGAACGTCCCCAGCCAGAATTTGCTGAAATCGCCATAGCGGGCGTGCATATTGCGAATGAACTCGATCTGCCCCTGCATGAATTCAGCGGTCGTATTCAGGAAATCCAATCTCGAAGGACCCGGCGGCTGATCAGCCGC
>CAYFTY010000113.1:0-8879 GCA_964346045.1 uncultured Bradymonadales bacterium
AGACGTGCAGAAAAATCCGTTGGATGGCTGACCTTCGTCGACGCAGGGCTGATTTTGTTGCTGACAGATTTCAGGATTGAAATCCTCGCATTCGCAGTCGACGCTGCAGAATTGATCGTCCGCGCAGCCCATCGGGCAGCACTCGCTCATGCAGCCCTCATTTCGAACTCCATTGCAGTTGTCGTCTTCGGGGGTTGCGCAGTCTTCGGGGGCTCCCGGATTCACGGCGGGGTTGTCGTCGTTGCAGTCGGGGCCGAGGTCGCAACGCTCTCCATAGCCGTCGCCATCGTTGTCGATGCAGCCTTCGACTCGCGTGCATTCGCCATTCTCACACACGGTGCCGTCGGGGCAGCGTTCCTCAATCAGTACAGGCACGCCGCCGCGGCCCGTGATGCAGCGCTGTCGGGTCACTTCATCGAGGCACCGCTCTGCGCCGATCTCGCATACCTGGTTGTTGGTGTTGTTCTGGTTGTTGATGTTGTTCTGGTTGTTGATGTTATTAAGATTATTCGATGCGTCGAGGCCAGCGTCGGGTCGGCTCACGCTGTCCTGTGTGGGCAGGCATGTGCGGTTGTAGCAGACCAGGCCGCTGATGCAGTCGGAGTTTGCAAAGCATCGCTGTCCGGCGAGCTGCTCTCCGCTATCGATGTCGGCTCCGCAACCACTCAGCAGAGCGATGGCGCTCATGAATATCCAACATGCCAGTATTCGTCGCATTGAAGATCCTCTTGAAAAGACGTGCCACTTGTAACTGAAAATGGCGATTAGCTCAAAGAAGTCGCGCATGCCGCGACTCGTGTGAGAGCGCTGAGTCTTGTCGTCGAGGCGCAATGAGGGTATCCGTGTGGGCCGCTCGCTTTCGACGACGACTCATGCTGCGAATTGTCATCATCTTCATCTTTGTATTGCTCGCCGCCGCGTGCGGTGAAGAGGCCTCTGAGACCGAGACGCAAGCCTCTCTCGACGGTCTATCCGCGCGGCTCGCAGCCGCTCAATGCGACAAGATATTTCGCTGCTGCACCGAAGAAGACCTCGACACGGTCTTTTCAGGGGTCACCGTCGAAACGCGCGAACAATGTGTCGAGTTGGTCGACGGAAATGTTCGCGTCTTTCTGGTCCCAGCTCTCGAAGAAGCTGCACAGTCGGGCGCGGTGACCGTGGAAAGCTCGGCAGAGTCGGGCTGCATCGAAGCACTCGAAATGCAGTCGTGCAACGGATTCAACCCCAGTCCGAATATCGATCTATTCGCCCTGCCAGAGTGTCGTGCATTCATCGCACCAGCGCTCGAGACCAGTGAGTTCTGTAACGACGATTTCGAATGTAAGTCGGGATTTTGCGCGCGTCGGGCGGGCGAAGAGCAGGGCTCGTGCACGACCCCACCTGCGGCCGACGAGGCATGCTCGAACGAGCGATGTGCAGAGGGCCTCTACTGTCTCTTGACCGAATCGATCTGCAGGCCCGCACTCAGCATCGGCGAGGCCTGCACACGCAACAATGAGTGTCTCAGCGATAATTGCCTCGAGAGAATGGATGGATCCCGTACCTGCGGTGAGCCTCCCATGGTGTGTATGGAGTAGTCGATGTCTGAGCAGGTTCCGCTGGATAAATCCAAATTCGAATCAGCCCTGGCCAAGCTCGTGCGCGAGTTTTCGTCGAGCAAGGAAAATCGCGGCTCGTATAATTCCGAGCGCTGTGAACGCTGCATCGACTGTATGTTCACCACGGCGAGCAAAGACTGTTACAAATGCACCTACTGCGATCGCTGCACAGGCTGCACGGGTTCGACTCATTGCACCGAGTGCGAGAATGTTCACGAATCCAACTACTGCATCCGCAGTCAGAATCTCACCCACTGCTCGTATGTCGTGCTCTCGGAGTCGTGCCATGACTGTGTCTTTTGTTTTGGCTGCGTAGGGCTGGTTAAAAAGGAATTCCATATCCTGAACCAACCTTTTCGACGTGACGAATACTTCAAGATGCTCGAATCGCTCGAGAGCACCTTTGGTGTGAAGAGGCGCAAATGATTTTCGAACACGTCGGTATCACCGCTCTGAGCCACGTCGATGGCGATATTCGCGTCGAGTCCGAGATGCTCGAGGAGGGATTCCGCGAAACGCTTGGGCGCCTTGGTTCGCGGGTCGGGCTCTTGCGCTCTCTCACAGGGGTCGCCGCGCGACGATTTTTCGAAGAGGGGGTGCAGCCCAGTCAAATCGCTGCTCGGGCAGCCGAGAAGGTTCTCGAGAAAGCGGCCGTGAACCGCCAGGATATCGGGGTCTTGATCAATACATCGGTCTCCAAAGATTTCATCGAGCCGAGCGTGGCGAGCGCGGTTCATGCCGCCGTTGGACTCGGCTCGGATTGCCTCAATTTTGATGTGGGTAACGCGTGCCTCGCTTTCCTGAATGGGATGGAGATCGCAGCCACCATGATCGAGAGGGGACACGTCGAACATGCCCTGGTCGTCGCTGGTGAATCGAGCCGATACGCGGTCGAAGAGACCGTCAACCGACTCGCGCAGCCCGACGCCACCGAAGAGGATCTGCGCGCGAATTTCGCGACCCTCACGCTCGGCAGCGGCGGCGCAGCAATGCTGCTCTCCGATGCTCGACTCGGCCTGAGTGAGTCACGATTTCGAGGTGGGATCAGCAGGGCAGCGACCGAACATAATCATCTCTGTCGGGCGCAACCTCATCAAATGGTCACCGACTCGGCAGGGCTGCTCAAAGCCGGTGTCGAACTGGCCGATCAGACGTTCGAGGCCGCACGAGACTATCTGGACTGGCGTCCCGACGATCTCGATCTACTGGTGATGCACCAGGTCGGGTCGGTTCACTTCAGGACCCTCCTCGAACGGATGGGGCTCGACCTCGCAAAGGCCCCGGTGACCTACGATGAATTTGGGAATATGGGCCCGGCTTCGATCCCCATCACGCTCTCGAAAGCGCGTGAAAAAGGTCGAGTCGAGCATGGACAACGCATCGCACTCATGGGAATCGGGAGTGGTCTGAATTGTGCGATGATGGAGAGCCAATGGTGAGTGCGACCCTGAACCCCCGCGAAGCGAGCTGGAAAGAGCTTTACCCCTTCGAATCAAATTGGATCGAGCTCGAGTCGGGGGCTCGCATGCATTTTCTCGATGAAGGGCCCGAGGATGCCCCGGTCCTTTTCATGGTCCACGGAAATCCAACCTGGTCGTTCTACTATCGCGACCTGATTCGAGCGTTTTCGGATGAGTTTCGATGTGTCGTACCCGATCACATCGGCTGTGGCCTCTCGGATAAACCTCAAGACTACGAATACACACTCGCTCAGCGAATCCGAGACCTTTCAGAACTAGCCAGAGAACTCTCACTCGACGACGTCACGATGGTCGTTCATGACTGGGGCGGCGCGATCGGTATGGGCTGGGCCGGCCAGCACGCCGAAAAGATCCGTAAACTGGTCGTGTTCAATACCGCTGCTTTCCGCTCGGATTTCATCCCATTTTCGATCGACATCTGCAGGATTCCGCTCTTTGGCGACATCGCTGTTCGAGGTCTGAACGGATTCGTGCGTGCGGCGCAGGTCAGGGCGATCCACCATTCCGAGCGACTCAAAGGTCCAGTGCGCGAAGCCTACATGGCCCCGTACGATTCGTGGGCAAATCGAGTCGCGATCCATGAATTCGTCAAAGATATCCCCATGTCGCCCGAGCACCGTTCGTATCAGAGCCTGGTCGACGTCGAGGATGGGCTCGAAGACCTCGCTGAGCTGCCAATGCTCATCGTCTGGGGCGAGCTCGATTTCTGTTTTAATCCGGATTTCCGTCAGGAGTGGCAGCGCCGCTTTCCGCACGCCGAAGTGCATGCGCTCGAAGACGCAAGCCACTTTGTGGTCGAAGATGCCACCGACGAAATCATCGAGTGGATGAGGTCATTTCTCGAATAGAGAGCCGGTTTTCTCATGATGTTGGATTATTCCTCTTCATCATCTCTGGGCTCTTCTTCATCATCCTCGACTGGCTTTTCTTCCCGATCGGATTCATCAGCCGCTTCGTCTTCTTTGTCTTCGTCGTTCGATTCGTTTTTCTCGTCTTTTTCGTCCGAGTCCTCGGAACTTTCGGATTCGTCTTCGTCTTCATCGTCCGATTTCTGGGTTTTCTTCCACTGCTGGAATTCCCATTCGTCGCGTCGGATGCGACGTCGTTTGAACACGTCGACAATGGCCTTGGTGCCTTCGACGACGACCGCAGTAGCCCCCTTCTTCAGGACCTCTTCGCCAATTTCGCGCCAGATTGATTTACCAGCTTCGACCGCGAGTTCGTTCAACATATCTCTCCTCGTTCAAGCGTGGAGTCACTACTCTAGTGTAAGCAAACAATCGAGAAATGCGATTTGTTCTCTCAGGTTCTGCGTATGGCGTCGTGATCACCACGCCGCAGAAATTATCATCAATCTGTTGACACGCTTCCAGTCTAGCTGTAATTTTACATTCGTAATGAGGGTTCGTGGTGGCAGCGTCCCCCTCGGCCGCCTCGATGTTGTCCCTCATCAATGCTGACTTCTGCCCCCCGACAGAGTCAGCAGCACCTGTCTCCTCCGGGATGCAGGTGTTCGCTCCACGCGTCGTCCCCCCGAGCGTGGATGCACTTTAGTAGCCCCCGAGCGACGGTTCGGGGGCTACGTTTTTTCTTGGGTACATCTGGGGTTCTCCCGTCGTCGATTCCGCTGTAGCACATCATCGTTTGCGGCCTCGAGCCTCGACATAGCCGCCGATAACGACTGCGTTCGAGTCCCTGGAAATCGGATGCACCTGCGACGGTTCGGCTCGGTCTGAAACTCAGACTTGCTCGACGCTGATCTTCGAATCTGTGGTGGGGTAGGGGCGCAGGGTCAGCCGAGCACCTTCAAGAACTTGCGGATGACCTTCTTTTCGCCGGCGGTCGGAAAATTCACCGTCACCTTGGCCTTGTCGCCCGTTCCACTCACCGCCTTGATCGAGCCGATTCCGAATTTGGGGTGACTCACGGTGCAGCCGACGAGATCTCCTCCGTCGAGATCCTCGTCGTCTTCGAGCCCCCAGTGCGATACATCGTAGGATTCTTCCTCGAAATCCTCGTATTCGGTGAGCTGCGAAAACTCGTCGATTTCTTCGTCGACGTTCTCGCCTCGTTTGAGCTTCGAAAGGGCGTTTCCTATCTGACTGCGCACTTCCTCGGGGCTCTGATCGAATTCCCACATCGAATTGTCGGGACTCATTGTGCTGCGACCGCGCTTGACGCGGCAGCCTGTCGCACCCCACTGGCCACGACCCGAGTAGTCGCGGCGACCCGCAACACTGGCTGGATGTACCTCGACGCGAGACGGATCGATATCGAGCACGAACCGGCTCGGGCTCGTATTGCGAAATTGTCCGTAGACTCGGCGTCTCTGTGCGTTGGTCATGTAGAGTTTGCGCTCGGCCCGCGTGATGGCGACATAAGCGAGCCTGCGCTCTTCATCGAGCTCCTCGGGATCACCGTCACGCACGCTCGGAAATATTTCGTCTTCCATCCCGGCGATAAAGACAGTGTCGAATTCGAGGCCTTTCGACCCGTGAATGGTCATCAGGGTCACGGCTCCGACGTCCTCGAGCTGATCCTGGGTCTGCACGAGAGACGATCGATCGAGAAAGGCGCGCAGCACATCGATGGAGTTCACCTCGTCGTCGCCGACACCGGCGTAGCGGCGCAGATTTTCTTGCTCTCGCTCGAACTCGTCGATGGCGTTGACGAGTTCGCCCACGTTCCGTGCGCGGTCTTCGGCACGCTCGGGATCGTCCGATCGCAGATGATCGAGATAGGCGATACGTTCAATGAGTCGCCGCACCAACTGGGCGAGTGAGGTGTCGGTCTCCAGATCGTCCTGGAGTGATTGGATGATGTCGTGGAATTTTGTGACCCCACCGGCCGTGCGGGAGCGCAAATTATCGAGATCTGCGAGGGCCGGGTCTTCGAGCACCGAGGGTCCCATACCGGGCAGCCAGCCTCCCGACTCAGACCCCGAATCGACCTCACCCAGCGAACCGGCGACGTATTTGACTGCTCCCCAGATCCCTCCGATGCCTGGCAGTGCTCCTGCCACCATCAATTTCTCGAGGGTGGTCTTTCCCACTCCTCGAGTCGGGGTGTTGATCACGCGCAAGAGGTCGACTTCATTGGTCGGATTGAGCGCGACTTTCAGGTAGGCCATCAGATCTTTGATTTCTGAGCGAGCATAGAAGCTCATCCCGCCAACGAGCTGATACGGAATGCCGGCAAAGCGCAGTTGCTCTTCGAATGCACGTCCTTGAGCGTTGGTTCGATAGAAGACCGCAATATCGGCGTGATCACGCCCACCTCGGACGATTTTCTCGATTTCCTGAGCCACCCAGAGCGCTTCGCCACGGTCATCACGCGCTGTGTAGCAGGTGATCTTGGCGCCGCCTGATTCTTCGGTCCAGAGGGTCTTCTCTCGTCGTTGGTCGTTGTGCCGAATCACGTCGTTTGCGGCGTCGAGAATCACCTGCGTCGACCGATAATTTTGCTCGAGTTTGACGACCTTCGCGTCATCGAAGTGATCTTCGAACCCCAGGATATTGGCGACCGTTGCACCCCTCCAGCGATAGATGGCCTGATCGTCGTCACCCACCACCGCCAGGTTGTCGTGTTCGGTAGTCAGATGCTGCAGAAGTTCGTATTGGGCCGGATTCGTATCCTGAAACTCGTCGACCATCACGTATCGCCACTGATTGCTGTAACTCTTGGCGATATCCGGGTTTTGTCGAAAGACCTCGAGCATTGCCAGGATCAGATCGCCAAAGTCGAGGCAATTCGCCTCGCGCAGGGCGTCCTGGTAGAGCTCGTAGAAAAAGACGTCTTCTTCGGCCGCCTGGTCGAATGCCGTCTCGTGCGCTTGTTCGGGTGTCAGACCTCTATTTTTGAACGACTCGATCACGTTTCGCAGCCTTCGAATCTCGCTGCGTTCTTTCCCGCGGTCTTCCTGCTCCATCAAGCGCTTGATCAGCGCGCGCTGGTCGGTGTCGTCGTAGATCACGAAGTCAGGGGTCAGCCCGATTTCTTTTGCATGCCATCGCAAGAGTCGAGCGCAGAGACTGTGAAAGGTCGAGATGGTGACCCGACTCGATTCGTCGGCTGCTTCTTCGCCGAGGATGTCATCGACTCGCTCGCGCATCTCGTCGCAAGCCTTGTTGGTAAAGGTCATCGCCAGGATTTGCTCGGGATGTACGCCGACTTCCGAGATGAGAAAGGCGATGCGATGCGTCATCACGCGCGTCTTTCCGCTGCCGGCGCCGGCGAGGATGAGGAGCGGGCCCTGGACATGCCGGGCGGCCTCTTTCTGAGCGGGATTCAGCGTTTCGAGAAGAGGTGAATCCTCGGCCGCTTCAGCCGATTTGGATGCGAGCGAGTATTTGCGTGCCATCGTAGTCGACGAAAAAAGAACTGCACAAACGTTCCCCTCCTTTTGACTCGCCCCCACAAAAAAAGCAAGTGCGCCTTGTCGACCGATCTCAGATTGCCTAGTTTGGAGCGGGCGCGATCAGGGACGATCGCGCCATCACATAGTGACAAGACCACGGAAGGTACTATGAGTCACGATATGCGCGACGGTGCGTTCGGCCTGATGGCTGAGCTGTGCCGCGAACATGAACTGCCGCAAGACTCGCTGCGGCTCGTCAGTCATATGCTGGTCAACCTTGGGGACGACGCCACGACCGAGGCGTTCTCTGCGATCTCAGACGCTTTGCCCTGGCTGGCCGCGTTCATCGAGTTAGAGAAGGGCGAAGCTGCCCCCTACATCGCTCATCGTCTCGAGGCGCGCGGCGGACTACAGGCTCTTGGCGCCGCGACGATCGAGGACTTTTTCGACGAGGGCACAGGGCTACGCCCGCAAGACTGGCAGCGCCGACTTGTCGAAGCGGCACGGCTCGATCGTCGACTTGCCGCACTCTCGCTACGCAATGAGCGAACCATCCGCGAGAAGCTTCTGGCGAATACGCGCCTGCTCTGCGCGGTCGTCCGTATGCTCGAGTCTGGCGTTTCGACGGGCCCGGCACAGCGCTTTCGCGAACTCTTTCCCGAGTGGCGGTCCCTTTCGACGAGAGAGCGTTCCAGGGCTCTTTCGGTGCTCGAAGATCTCGAGCACACCTGGGATGGGGGGCGTTATATCAAGGGCTTATCGGGGCTCAGCGAGCGGTCACGTCGTTTTGAATTGAGCTCGACCGACCATCTGAAAAAGAGCGGCTTCTTGCCGGCTCTTCGCGCGGCTCTTGCCATCGGGCCCCTGCGCGCGTCGATGTCGGCTGATGCACAGAGTCGAGAATGGGTCGAAGAAGCACTCTCGCGATTTGTGTCGTTGCGCGAAGAACCCGCGCTTCGCGCGCTGGCCGAGGCTCTCGTCCTCACTCGCTGGCGATGTCTCGATCATCTGCGGGGGGCAGCACCTCTGTCGACGTTGAGTCCGTGGGTCGCATATCTTCGTGGACCCTGCGCCGAATTGGCCGAGGCGCGTGGAATCACACTACGAGAGGCAACGAGCTTTTCGCATTTCTGCCTTCACCTGATGAATTTCTGCGACCTCGCTGCCTACGAGCCCGACGCGGCGCACGATCGTCTGCGGCGCACCTTGATGGACGTCGAGGACGAGCTCAAAGAATTCGCACTCGTCGGGCAAGAACAGGGGCTGAGCGATTTGCAGGCCAACCTCGAGCGCTACGACGCTGTGAGGTGGAAACCCTCAAAGCCAAGAGACATTTTGGTCGACCGACTGGCGAGGCTCGGCGGAGGCTGGCGAAAGGGCACTGAATCGACGCCGCTTGGTTCGCCTCCGCAAGATACATCATATAACCCATTGCCAATGGTG
>CAYFTY010000114.1:0-8833 GCA_964346045.1 uncultured Bradymonadales bacterium
CTCGCCCAGCTGCTCCCAGGTGTCCGCGTCAACGAGCTCGCTCGTCCGAAAGGTGGGAGGCGCGCCCGAGAGAACAGCCTCTAGACGCGCCCGTCGTTCTGCGAGTTCGACGTCACGAATATCAGTTCCCTCGTGTTCCATGAGGTCATAGGCGATGAATGAGACCGGGACTTCGTCCAGGATTTTTCGCGTGACGCGCTTGCGGCCGATGCGTCGCTGCAGGTCGCCGAACGGAAGCGGAATACCGTCCTCGACCGCAAGGATTTCTCCGTCGAGCACGACTCCGTCGGGTAGCCATTTGGCGGCTTCCTCGATTTCGGGATATTGAGAGGTGACGAGCTCTTCTCCGCGCGACCAGAGAAAGGACTCTCCGTTTCGTCGTATCAATTGCCCCCGGATTCCGTCCCATTTCCACTCGGCGATCCACGCTTCGACGGGGCCGAGCTGCTCTGGCTCGCCGTCGAGCGGGGACGCCAGAAAGTAGGGGTAGGGGCGCGAGATGTCCGTGTCCGAGGTATCGTCGTCAAAAAGCCGTCGATAGTCCTCGGGAGTCGGCTCCCACTTTCCCATCAGACGGTGCGCGAGTACCGCGGTATCGATGCTCGAGAGCTTGGAGAGTGCCCGCAAAACGAGCTTTTTGGAGACTCCGACCCGCAGCGCGCCCGTCAGCAGCTTATTGAAGACGAATATCTGATGCGGCCTCAGCTCTGACCACCAGCGGATGAGGGACTCTCGCTGTTCTTCTTCCTCCATCGATTTGAGCGCGAGGGCTCGTTCTTCTGTCCAACGGTGAAGCGGTAGGTCTTCGGCTCGTGGATTTCCAAGCTGGTCGACGAGAAGCGCGATTGTTTCGGCGAGGTCACCGACGACGCTGTAGGATTCTTCGAAGAGCCAATCGGGGATGCCGACGACTTCGCACGCCCACTCGCCCATCAGCCGGCGCTTGATGGGGCGCTTGATGCGCTGACCCGAGAGAAAAAAGACGGCCCACGCCGCGTCTGCGTCGTCGGCCTCTGCGAAATAGCGCACCATGGCGTCGATTTTGGCATGGGTCGACGTCGTCATGTCGAGCTCGAGATAGAGGCGGCTAAAGCGCTTCATTGGTCGTCTCCCGAGGTTCCGAAGGCGGTTTGAAGGGCCTCGGCTTCGAGACCCTCTTCCCGCAGGAACTTCACGAGCGAGTCGGTCTTGCCATGGGTTGCCAGTACGCGGCGTGCACCTGTCTCGCGCACCGTTCGAATCAGACCGTCCCAGTCGGCGTGATCTGAGAGCACGAAGCCATGGTCGAAGCCACGCCGACGTCGGATACCGCGAATGCGCATCCAGCCCGAAGCAAACGCACTGCGGTGCTCGCCAAAACGTTTCATGAAGCCGGGTGTATTGGCCGAAGGAGGCGTCAAAACGAGTTCGCCCTCCCAGTCGCGGTCGTCGGGCTCATCGACGACTTTCGACGTCGGCAGCATTTCGACGCCCTGGTCACGGTAGATATCGGTGAGACCCTCGACCGCTCCATGGACGTAGACCCTGCGGTCTGTGTGCTTTGCGAGCTCGGCGAGGATCCGCTGCGCTTTTCCAAGGGTGTACGAAAAGAGCACCGACGCGCGCGACGCTTTTTCATTTCGCTGCCACCATTCCCAGATATCTCGACCCACGACCTCCCCCGGCTCCCATCGATACACGGGCAGGGCGAAGGTCGCCTCGGTAATGAAGACGTCGCACTCGACGACCTCGAAGCTTTCACAGGTCGGGTCAGTCTCGCGCTTATAATCTCCGCTCACGACCCAGACTTTGCCGTCGACTTCTACACGGACCTGCGAAGAGCCCCGAATATGGCCCGCAGGGTGAAAGCTCACCGTCGCGTCGCCGATCTCGATGACCTCTCCATATTCGTGGCCGACGAAATGAGGCTCGTCGCCGACCCTGAGCTGCATGATGGGCAGGGATCGGTTGGAACCGTGGTAGGTCTGGTGGCCCTCTCGGCAATGGTCCGAATGACCATGCGTGATGAATGCGGTATCGACGGGTTCCCAGGGGTCAATCCAGAAATCTCCCGCCGGACAGTAAAGGCCACTTTCTTCGAGTTGAAGAACGTGGGTCATCGGATTGCTTGGCTTACGAGTTGTGCCGCGGCCTGACCGCTCTGGAAAGCGGCTTCGATGCGTGCGTGCCGACACCAGTCGCCGGCGATGAAAAGGGCAGGGCACTCCTTACTCTGCAAGGCATCGACACCGAGCGGCTTTTCGACCATCGCGTAGCGCCAACGATGCGATTTGAAAAAGGTCGGTTCGGCATCGAAGTGTTTCGAGACCTCGTCCCACAAGAGCTCCGCAGCCTCGTCGAAGGACGCTTCGAGATGCTCTCGCGACCACCACGATGATGCGTGCAAGATCCATGTGTCAGCCCCGTCTCTTCCGGGTTTCGAGCTGTTGCGGGCCAGCCAGCTCATCGAAAAGTCCTCGCCCCAATGACAGGAATCGAACCCCGGGGTTTGGGTCGTTTCGAACGCCATCATGGCCGCCCAGCAGGGTAGCATCTCGACTTCGTCTTCGACGCGCGCCGCCAGCGCGGGGGCGACAGGTCGAATCAAGTCGCAGGTCTGCGGCGCCGGTGCCGTGCAGATGACAAAATCGAAGTGCCCCAGCTCGTGTCCGCCGTCGTCGTGGAGCTCGAGCGCGTCACCATGCCTCGCCAAGGGCCCGACGCGAATTTCGTACTTCGTCTCGATACCTTTGATCATCGCGCGCGTAATCGATGACATGCGCGGATTTCCGACCCAGCGGGTCTCGGTCGAAGCGATCGCGTGGGCTCCGTATTTGGTGGCTTCCATAAACCGTCCTTCCCAGGGGACGACGTTTCCGGCCTGACGCAGCGGTCGCATGGTCTCTGCAAAACTTTCGCGACGGATGGTGAAGTACTGCGCCCCGTGGTCAAACCGCAGCGAGCCTTCACGCCGAGTCGAAAGGCGGCCACCGGGCCCGCGCGCTTTGTCAAAAATGGCCACGTTGTCGTGGCCGAACTCTCTGAGCTTTCGCGCGCAGGCGATTCCGCTGATGCCGGCCCCGATGATCGCGATTTTTGGGTAATGGTCTCTCACTACAAACCTCGCACCTACGATGCATCTCGGTCGGTCGCGTTACACTCGATCTCGGAATTCTACTCAAAAATTGACCTGAAGTGGATCACTGGTAGCCTCGATGCTGGCGTCTTCCCATCGGCAGGGAAGATCTCGGCGCAAGGATGCGCCAGTCTTGCCCCGCGACCACGGAGGGTCGATCCATGGCAGCCGAATCGAAAACAAGCAGAAAATCGAAAACGAAGGCGAAGTCGTCCAAGACGAGCGCGTCGACCGCTGCGTTCCGCCGCGAGGCGAGTGGGCTGGTGTTGATCATCCTCGCTCTGGCGATTCTGCTGGCGCTGGCGAGCTTTGACATCGCCGACCTCGACGCCGCGAAACCACAGAATTTGATCGGACCGGTCGGAGTAAAGCTCGGGGGCGCGCTCCTCTTCGTGTTCGGAATCTCGTCTTTCTGCCTGGATGCGCTTCTCTGGTATCTCGGCATCTGCATGGTGTTGGGCAAATCAGTCGAGTGGAAGCCCGCACAGATTGCGGGCCAGCTCGTCTTCGTGATTGCCGGCGCCATACTCTTTCATCTGGCACTCGAAGATTATGTGCTCTTCGGCCACATCCCCGGCGGAATCACGGGCGAACTACTCGGCGAAATCCTTCGAGGATTTGTCGGGACCGTGGGCGCTTATCTGGTCGGCACGGGGCTCCTGCTTCTGAGCTTGATGCTGGCGACCCGAATGAGTCTCGGCAGCCTTGCGCGAAAGACGATCGCGCTCTTTCATCGATTCGTGGCGTGGGTGCGACATAAGGTACGCGTGCACCGCGAATACCGCGCTGCTCTGGCTGCAGAGCGCGCCAAATTGCGCGATGGCGACCTCTCGTCGCTCGAAGAAGAGGCCCGCGCAGAGGCCGAGCTCGAGGCGACGCCGCTCGTTCCTGACGAAGGTTACGAGTTCGAAGAAGAGCTCGAAGACGAGGTCGAAAAGAAGCTCTCGAATCGCCTCAAGAAACTCGCCAAAAGCGCCGTGCGCGAAAAGCGCGTGGCCAACAAAGACGTGGCCAAAGCTGGCGACGAAGACGAAGAAGATCTCTCGGATGCAGTCGCCGAAAAAGTGAGCGTCGAGATCGAGCGCGACTCGGGCTGGGAGCTCGGAGATATCACGGGAAAACACGAGCTCGTCGCCCACGAGAACGAAGACGGCGAAGAGTGCGAAGAGGTCGAGGTCGGTGATACCGACGTCATCGACATGAAGAGCGAAAAGGACGCTTCGTCGTCGGTGGGTGTCGACTTCGGGCCTCAGATTGTCGACAACGCCAAGACCAAGCGCGCCGAGCGGGCCGAAGCGATGGAAAGCAACGGGGCACTCTTCAAGCCGCAAAAGAAAGGCAATTACGAGCTACCGTCGCTGCAATTCTTGAATTTCGAGCGCAACGACGAGCCCGCGGTCGATCCCGATGAATTGCGTTCGATGGCTGCTCAGATCGAACAGACGCTCTCGGACTTCAAAGTCGAAGGCCAGGTCGTCGAGATCTGCCCGGGGCCGGTGATTACCATGTTCGAGTTCAGTCCCGCTCCGGGCGTGAAGATCTCGAAGATCTCGCGCCTCTCGGACGATCTCGCGATGGCGCTTGCTGCACACAGCGTACGGATCGTCGCGCCGATCCCCGGAAAGGGCGTCGTTGGAATCGAGGTCCCGAACCCGACTCGTGAGATGGTCTACCTCAAGGAGATCATCGCCGACGACGTTTTCCAGAAAAGCAAGATGCAGCTTCCGCTGACGCTTGGTTTCGACGTCGAGGGCGATCCGGTTGTGGCTGACCTGGCCAAAATGCCTCACCTGCTGGTCGCGGGTGCGACGGGCTCGGGTAAGTCGGTGGCTGTCAACACCATGATCTGCAGTCTTCTCTACCGGCACACCGCCGATGATGTGAAAATGATCATGGTCGACCCAAAGATGCTCGAGTTTAGTATCTATGCGGATATCCCACACCTGCTCTTGCCGGTTGTCACGGACCCCAAGCAGGCGACCGTCGCCTTGAACTGGGCGGTCCAGGAGATGGAGCGTCGCTATCAGGCACTCGCCGATATGGGCGTTCGCAACATCAGTGGGTACAACGCGAAAGTAGATCGCCTCATGAAGCAGGCCGAGCTCGACCAGCTCGATGGCAAGGACGACTCTGAGGCCATGCGTAAGCTTGGAATCGACGCCGATGGTGAGCCAGAACATAAACGTCTGCCTTTCCTCGTCGTGATCATCGACGAATTCGCTGACCTCATGATGACTGCAGCTAAAGAGGTCGAAACGGCCGTGGCGCGACTCGCGCAGAAGGCGAGGGCGGCTGGCATCCATCTGATCCTGGCGACGCAGCGTCCGTCGACCGATGTGATTACAGGACTGATCAAGGCGAACTTCCCAACCCGCGTCGCTCTGCGGGTGACGAGCAAGACCGACAGCCGCGTGATCCTCGATTCGAACGGGGCCGAGAACCTCCTGGGCAACGGTGACATGCTCTTCGTGCCACCGGGTTCGTCGAATCTACAGCGCGTCCACGGGGCCTATGTCTCCGAGAAAGAGATCGACAAAGTCGTCGACTTTCTCAAAGACCAGGCTGAGCCGGAGTACGACGAGTCGATTCTCGAAGAAGATGACGACGAGGGCGGCGGCTACATCGAAGAAATGGAGAAGGACGAACACTACGAGGACGCGGTTCGGATCGTCGTCGATTCGGGGCAAGCTTCGATTTCGATGATCCAACGCAAATTGCGGGTAGGCTACAACCGAGCTGCCCGCATGGTCGATATGATGGAAGCCGAAGGATTGGTGAGCGAAGCGGATGGTTACAAGCCACGCGAGGTACTCGTCGACGAATGCCCCTTTTGAGATTCGACGATGTCTTTTCGAAAGTCGATATGATCTCGGTGAACAACCCATTCAATCATCACCTCGCGGCTCGAGTGTGCACTCGGCACACCGCGAAGATCGGAGTCGAGTATGGTCGGCTGCGCGGGGCGATGTTATAAGGGCTCATCTCAACGAAAACGGGGCAGTCATGGCCGAAGAAATCCTTCTCGATTACGAAGTCGATCATCCCAACGTATCTGTCGACCAACCCGAGACCGAACTCAAAGTCTTGTTGAAGGTGAATGCTTCGAACGCTCTGCGTGCGAGTGAGGAGCCTACACTCTCATCGAATGTGGCGCTCGTACTCGATGTATCGTCGTCGATGCGTGCACGTGAGATCGCTGGCTTGAAAGAAGCAGCTCGCGCAGCCATCGACCAGCTGCGGCCCGGAGATTACGTCACGGTCGTAGCCTTTCAGTCGGTGGTCTACGACATTGTCGAGCCCACGATGATCGTCGATCGTTCGACCATCGAAGACCTGAAGCGAAAGATCGAGGTCATCGACCAATTTCAGGGCGGAGGGACCGACATGGAGTACGGCCTCGACAAGGCCGCAGGTCACCTGATGGCGGTGCCCGACCACAACCAGGTGCGCCGCATTATGCTCTTCACGGATGGGCAGGTCACGGGTGTTCCCGAAGAGTGCGTGGCCAAAGCCGCTGAGATCTCATCGCGTGGCGTAGGCATTGACGCATTCGGGTTCGGCAGCGAATTCGACTACAAATTCATGCAGCGTCTGGTCTCGTATTCGAATGGTTTCACCGAGTACATCGAGAACCCGGAGGACCTCGAGGCAGCCTTCCGAAAGCGGGTCAAAAACGTCACCAACAGCATCGCGACCAACGTGCAGCTCGAGCTCACCTTCACACCGCAGATCCGTGCGGGACGGGGGTACCGATTTAGCCCCGAGATTTCGTATCTCGGGAAGATCAAATTACCCGGAGATGTGCGGACGATCTCGATCCCGATCGGAGCGCTCGAAAAAGACAAAGAATACGCCTATCTGATCACGACGACCGTGCCGAATCGGCCGGCTGGCAAGGTGCGTGTCATCAAGGCCGAGCTAAGTTACGACATCCCATCGATGTCCATCGAAGGCGGAAGCAGCACCCAGTCGATTGTCGTGAATTATACCGACGACCCGCAGGCCATCGCCCAGATCAACGGCGGGGTTGAAAAAGCATTCGACGAGGTCGAGATCGGCCGACTCGTCGAAGAGCTGGATGCTTCGATGAAGAACGAGGAGCATCAGCATGCAGCGATGCTCTTCGACATCCTCGCCGAACGATACCGGGAGCTGGGGGACGACGGTATGGCCGAGCATTACGATGGCCTCAAAGACAAGTACGTCGCCGAGGGATCGATCTCACAGGAAGAGATGAACTACACTCGCCATCGTTCGACCCAGAAGCGTGACAGCGGGGTGCAGTTGGTCGATGCTTCGAGTCTCATCTAGGGGTGCGAGGCTTTTGGGAGGATGGGGCATCGTGTTATGACAGAAGAAGGAAATCTCGATTTTGCCGATAAAGTTGCCGGTGCGTGTCATCGAGGAATACCCATGAAAAATCTGTTGCTTGCTTTGCTGGCCATCTCCCTCTTCGCCGGGTGCGGCGTGAATCCCGACCGCATGGCAGCTTTTCAAGAGCGAAACGAAGAGATGGCTGAGACCGGTTCGGAGGAAGACGCTGCAGACGTCGAGCTCGACTACGATGATGGCGATCCGAAAGGCATCCGAGACTCGGTGATGGCGATCGACGATATGCGAAAGAATCTCGAGTCGGGCGACCGAGACGCGTACATTGCGCGGCGCTACGATGCCATAACGATGCTGCAGCTGCAGGCTCCGCCCGAGGTCCGAGACCACGAGAAGTACCCGGTACTTTTCAATGCGATCGTCGCGCTGGATCGGCGGATGGCGAGCCCTGGCGGCGAAGAGGCTGTCGCGCGGGTCGCTGGTGATCGTGTGACGAACACATCGGCAGACGCACTCTATGCGATTCGCGATGCGCTCGATGCCTGTGAACGAGCGGTTTCGGGTGCCGACGACCAGATTACGAATCAGCTCTACATGAAGTATCAGGCCAGTATCGAGCGCGCCAAAGAGATCGATGCGGACTCTTTGAAATACGTCGGCAAGAAAGCGACCGGAACGGGCGTGGTCGATGTTCCCGTCGAGATGGCCATCTGCGAGGTTCGTATGGCTGCTCGACGCATGGAGGCCGAAGATAATCCTCCCGAGCCCGAAGACCGTTCGAAGACCTACGCAGGATGTGGTTTTTACCCGGTTGATATCGAAGCAGCTCAGACCGGGCCGAATCGATTCGGGGAGTACCAGGTGACGAGTTTCTACGCGCAGGATCCCGAGCCCGGCGCTGCGAAGCCGGTCGCATGTGAGAAGATCCCCCCGATGACAGACGCCCCGAGTGCAGTACAGCGGGTGATCCGCAATAACGTACGCTGGATTGGCGAAGACGATGTCATTTCGATGTCGGGCCCATTCGAATACGAGCAAAAGACCGCCGACGCTCTCTTCAAGAAGGGAACGGTGCGGATCTACCGGAAAAACGCGACCCTGAAGACCAACCGATGCGGCGCTGAGAGCGATAAAGTCACGTGCGAGGCAGCCGGCTCGGATATCGCTCGAGCCTACAACCGCGCTCGACATTTTCTCGACCGAGCTGACTTCCATCGGAAAGCAGGGCGTTCGACGCGCTGCAAGGAAATGGCCGATCGGGCGTATAAGGCTGTGAATGTCCCACTGACTTCGGGCGACAAAGATAAAATGATCGAGGTCATGGGTGGTGAAAAGATGACCCATCCCGAGCTCTCGTCGCGCATTGAAGCGATGAAGAGCGACGCCAAC
>CAYFTY010000115.1:0-8815 GCA_964346045.1 uncultured Bradymonadales bacterium
GGTTCGGGTGCTATTGATATAATCGACCATCGCTGCGAGCGTGGTCGATTTACCGCTACCTGTTGCACCGGTCACGAGGATCAATCCTCGTCGTTCTTCGGCGATATCTCGAATCACCTCGGGCAAGAGCAGCTCGTCGACCGACTTCACCTTGAAAGGAATCACACGAAAGACGAGGCCGATCGAGCCGCGCTGCTGAAAGGTATTCACGCGGAAACGGCCGACCCCCGGAACTCCATACGAGAGATCGACGTCGAGGGTTTCCTGAAATTGCTCGCGCTGGATCTTGTTCATGATCCCGGCCGCCATCTTGCCGATTTCTTCGGGTGTAAGACGCTTGGCGTCGCGAAGCGGCATCAGCGAACCGTCGATACGGAAGACCGGCGGCAGACCCGCTTTGATGTGAATATCGCTGGCACCGCCCTTGACCGCGATTTGGAGGATGCGGTTTAGTTCGACTTCTGACATACGTCGCTCGATATGCTCTTGAGTGTTCCCACCGAGAGTAAACCGAAGTGATGAGAGTGTCTAGGAATCGGCGAGGCTACGGATGGCAAAACCCACGATCGACGCAATCCTGATTGGGGACGAACTTCTCGACGGCAGCATCGCCGATAAGAATGCGCTCTATCTGGGGCGATTTCTTGCAGATGCCGGCCACGAACTGCAAAGCGTGAGGGTCATACGAGACGGCATCGAAGTAATCTGCGGCGCGCTCGACGCTTCGGATGCCGACCATATCGTCGTTTCGGGCGGGTTGGGGCCCACGGCCGATGACGTCACCCGCGAAGCGGCAGCGGTATGGGCCGGCGACGAACTCCGTCTTGACGACCGTATACTCGAGATCATGAAAGAGCGGTTTGCACGCTTCGGGTATCGATTCACCCGGAATAACGAGCGGCAGGCGCACTTTCCCGCCACGGCTGACGTCCTCGACACCGACGTTGGTTCAGCGGCAGGATTTCGCGTGCAAAACGACGATCAAACGGCGTGGTTCTTTCCGGGCGTGCCTTCGGAGTTCCGGTGGTTCCTGCAGCGTGATTTCGCCGACGCACTGGGATTCGACCGCGAGAAAAGCACTCGCCGACTCTACTTTCATGGCCGCGGCGAGAGCGGTCTGGAGTCCTCCCTCGAAGGCATCGAAGAGCTCGCCCGCCAACATGAGGTGAGGGTGGGCTATCGGGCCGAATATCCGGTCATCGAGCTCAAATTGGTCGGAGGCGCCCACGGCATCAAACCACTCGAGTCTTTTGTCCTAGAGCGAGTGGGCACGTGGTGTGTTGGCGCCGACGATGAAATGCTCGAAGCTCGTGTCGGCCGGCGCCTGCGCGAGCGAGGCGAATCGGTCACCACAGCCGAGTCCTGCACAGCAGGTGGCATCGCTGCCAAAATCACCGATGTTCCAGGGAGTGCGGCCTATTTCGAGCAGGGTTTTGTGACCTATTCGAATGAAGCCAAGATGGAGCTCATCGGGGTCAGACCGGGTATCCTGGACCAATGTGGTGCGGTGAGCGCGCAGACCGTGGCCCAGATGGCGGCCGGCGCTCGAGAACGAGCCGACGCCGACTGGGCGATCGCGGTCAGTGGTATCGCAGGTCCGGGCGGCGGAACTGAAGAAAAACCCGTCGGACTTGTCCACTTCGCGCTCGCCGGCCCTCGAGGCGTATGGCATCGCCGGGTGCATTTCCGAGCACGGTCGCGAGAGCGTGTTCGCAGTGGGACGGTCTATTCGGCCCTCGCCCTGCTGCTATGGGCGCTGGAAGATCGGCTGGACGAACATCGACTGCGAGGTCCATTTCGATCCGAAGAAGTCTTCTCGGACGATGGCATTCCTGAGGAGGAATCATGAAACGCCTTTTTCTGGCCGTCGATCTGAACCTGGCCGTCGTCGAAAAGCTGGCGCGTCTGCAGGAAGAAATGGTGGAGCGAATCAAATCGGTCGAAGACGTGAGCCTGCGCCCTACGAACCCGGCAAATATCCACGTGACCCTGAAATTTTTGGGCGACGTCGAAACCGACCTGATTCCGCAGCTCGAATCCAAACTCACCGAGCTCGTCAAACCCCTCTTTCCGTTCGAGGTCACCTGCCGGGGCCTCGGAGTCTTTCCCAAACCGAGCCGACCGAGAATCCTCTGGGCCGGTCTCGATGAGAAAGGCAGCGAGGTCATGGGGCTTCTTCAGCAAGCGATTGAGGCTGATTTCGAAACATTGGGCTTCGAGCCCGATGAACGCGACTATCGACCGCATGTGACGCTCGCGCGTGTGAAGGGGCGCGGTCGAGTTGATCTCAGCGAAATGATCGAGGAGTTTTCCGATCTGAATTTCGGCTCGAGCTACATCCGGGACATCATTCTCTACGAATCCTCACTTCGGACAGAAGGCGCTCAATATCAGGTACTTAACCGATTCAACCTCGGCGAGCACTGACTTTTTTCAAAAAAAGTCGCAACGGTCGGGAGTTCCTGGCCGAAAACCTCTATGCGCGCAGAAAACTATGTGCGTGTCTTGACGAGATTCGTCGAGACAACTATACATCCATTCAGTACATTAATCCATGGGTGCCCAAGGCCGGGTTCCCATCGAATCATGGAGAGAATTCATGTCATCGGACAAAGATAGAGAAAAGGCATTGGATCTAACGGTTCACGCCATCGAAAAGCAATTCGGCAAGGGCGCAATCATGCGTCTTGGCGACGAAGAGCAACTGGTGAAGCCGTCCGAAGCCATTCCAACGGGATCGATTTCCCTGGACATCGCACTGGGCATCGGCGGATTTCCACACGGTCGTGTCGTCGAGGTCTACGGCCCGGAGTCTTCGGGTAAGACAACCCTCGCGCTCCATGCCCTGGCCAACGCACAGAAACAGGGTGGAGTCGTAGCATTCATTGATGCCGAACACGCGCTGGATATCAAATACGCCAAGGCACTCGGCGTGAATATCGATGAGCTTCTGGTGAGTCAGCCGGACACCGGTGAGCAGGCGCTGGAAATCACCGATATGTTGGTGCGGTCGAATGCGGTCGACCTGCTCGTGATTGACTCGGTTGCTGCGCTTACGCCGCGCGCCGAGATCGAAGGCGAGATGGGTGACTCCCATATGGGTCTTCAGGCTCGACTGATGAGCCAGGCTCTGCGAAAGCTCACCGGTACGATTTCAAAATCGAAGACCTGTGTGATCTTCATCAATCAGATTCGTATGAAGATCGGCGTGATGTTTGGCAACCCCGAGACGACGACGGGTGGAAACGCTCTGAAATTCTACTGCTCGCAACGTCTGGACATCCGACGTATCGGCGCCATCAAAGACGGCAGCGACATCATGGGGAACCGCACGCGCGTCAAAGTGGTGAAGAATAAGCTGGCTCCGCCGTTCAGGCAGGCCGAATTCGACATCATGTACGGAGAAGGCATCAGCCTCGAAGGCGATCTGGTGGATCTGGGCTCGGAGATCGGTGTGATCGACAAAGCCGGCTCATGGTACAGTTATGGTGATGAACGACTCGGTCAGGGTCGCGAAAACGCCAAGCAGTTCCTGCGCGACCATCCCGAAATCATGGAAGAGTGCGAAAAGAAGGTACGCGCACACTTCGGACTCCTCCCCGAGGGCGAAGAAGTACCCGAGGAAGAAGAAGAGGCCGAAGCCGCAAGCTAAGTTCCGAATGGCCTCGGAACCCGTGAAAAAAGCCCGCTCGGTTCGGCCGAGCGGGCTACTTTTTTGGCGACGACACGCATTCAGTAGGTCAGCCTTTAACCACCCAATCATCAGTATTTGTAGCCTCGTCGGCTGGCGAGCCGCACTTCCACTGACAACCAGAGCTTCCACCGTGAGGAAGCGCTGATTTGGCACATATCGAGGTCTGCGGTATGCATTCAACTCCCCAGCGGAGCAGCTTGCATGAGTGAGGACGCGAGAAATGCAGTCGAGGTGAATTACGACGGACTTGTCGGCCCGACACATAATTACGCCGGACTTTCGATCGGAAACGAGGCCTCGACCCAGAACGAAGGCAAGGTCTCCGATCCAAAGGCGGCGGCCTTGCAGGGCCTGACCAAGATGAAACATCTCCTCGATCTCGGGCTGGTGCAGGGTGTGATTCCACCGCACGAGCGACCTGCGATAGGGACACTGCGCCGCATGGGTTTTCACGGGGGTAAAGAGCGCATACTCGAGGCCGCCTGGAAATTTTCTCCCGAGCTTCTGGCACGCACGTGTTCTGCCTCGAGCATGTGGGTTGCCAACGCCGCAACGGTGAGTCCGAGCGCTGATACCGAAGACGGTCGGGTGCATTTCACACCGGCTAACCTGGCGACTCTCTTTCATCGGGAGATCGAAAGCGCTCAGACGAGCGTCACCCTCCGGCGATTATTCGCGGACGAAGCCTTTTTCGCCCATCATCCTGCGCTTCCATCGAGTTCATTGCTTGGAGACGAAGGCGCAGCCAATCATATGCGACTCTCTAAGACGCACGGCGACCAGGGGGTCGAAATCTTCGTCTGGGGACGACAGGGTCTTGCGAAGAAAGCACCGACCTCGAAATATCCCGCACGACAGACTCTCGAAGCCTCGCGTCTCGTAGCCCGCGCCCATGGCCTCAGTCGCAATCGTTGTCTTTTCGTCCAGCAAAACCCCGAGGTAATCGACGAAGGTGTATTTCATAATGACGTGATTGCTGTCGCAAATGAGTCGGTTCTCTTCGCGCACGAAAAAGCGTTCGTCGGCGGATTTTCGGCCTTCGAAGGGTTGGATCTCGAGATCATCGAGGTGCCGGACGACCGAGTGAGCGTCGCGGATGCTGTCACGAGCTATCTATTCAACTCACAGCTGGTCACGACCGATCACGGAATGCGACTGATTGCCCCCTCGGAGTGCCGCGAGAATGAGCGCGTGCATGCGTTTCTGGAAGCACTGGTCGACCGGCAAAACGCCATCGAAGAAGTCCACTATCTCGACCTGCGTGAGAGCATGCGAAATGGCGGTGGCCCGGCCTGTCTGCGACTCCGCGTCGTGCTCACACCTGCCGAGCTTGAGGCAGCGCATGCGCCCTGTCTTCTCGACGCGACCCGGATTGCCGAGCTCGAGACCTGGGTCGTCGCTCACTACCGCGATCGCCTCGAGCCCGACGACCTGCGCGACCCGGCTCTTTTGCGAGAGTCTCGTGAGGCGCTCGACGAGCTCACCGAAATCCTCGAGCTCGGTCCGATCTATCCGTTTCAGCAGGTGGCGCCATGAGCCACGTTTTCATCGTGCAGGGAGATCTGACGCGGCTTCGATCCGATGCCTGGCTTCTGCCATCGGACCGGGCATTTCACATCATGGGCTACTGGCTGACCGCGGATGTCCGGGATGCATTTATCCGACTCAATACCAGGCAATTCTCGGCCGATATCGAATCCACGGACGCATGGGAGTCTGAGGCGAAACGCGTGATGCCTCTCGAGGGCTGGCCCGGACATTCCCAGGCGTTCATCGCGAACGTAGGGGGCTCGGCCACCCACCCGGTAGAGTGGTATCTCGAAGCGCTCCGTCAATTCGTAGAGGCCGCAAAGGATGTAGAGAGTCAACGCGACCGTCCGCTCCTGGCACTTCCGGCCATCGGCACGGGATATGGGGGCCACTGGCACAAAAAGGCTGCTGTGATCGACGGCCTGGTGCGCGAGGCTTATGCCCTGGCCGTAGACCATCGCGTGGATATCTGCCTCGTTGCTCTCGACCTTCCGATCTTTGCGGCCGCGCAGGCGACGAGACGCGCGATGCTTTCTGAAAAGGGCTCACTCTGGCCCGAGCTCGAAGCCCCGCTCGTCGAAAAGACCATCGAATTGGGTGGGCGCGCCAGAAATGGCGAACTCGTACTCTTTCTCGGAGCCGGAGTGAGCGCGGGGGCTGGATTGCCGCTCTGGCACCAGCTACTCGAAAAGCTCGCGAAACGCGGGGGCAGCTCGCCTGAAGAACGAAAAGCCATGGCGAAGCTAGATTCGATGGACCGCGGCTTACTCGTCGAGCGAAAGCTCGGCGGCCGAGACGAGCTCGAAGCCGCGATCCGTGACGAGCTCAGCAGTCCCTGCCATTCGCTGGCACACGCACAACTTGCAGGACTTCCGACCGATTCGATCGTGACGCTGAACTACGATCGGCTCTTCGAGATGGCAGCGCGTGCTACCCACCCAGTCGCTGTCTTACCCTCTGAACGAGGGAGCGGCGCACGAAGGTGGCTGCTGAAATTACATGGCTGTATCGAGCACGGTGGTCTCGTCCTCACACGGGAAGACTACCTGCGCTTTGGCGACCGCAGAGCTGCGCTCGCGGGGATTGTTCAGGCCCTGCTCTTGACCCGACATATGTTATTCGTCGGCTTTGGGATGACCGATTTGAACTTCCTGCGGATCCTCGACGACGTTCGAAAGGCAGTCGGCGACGATTCTGAAGGAAGAGATCTCGAGGAGTCGTTCGGTACGGTGCTCACGCTACGCCCTGAACCGCTTCGAGATTCGATCTGGGGTGAAGACCTCGATATTTGCAGCGTCACGGACTCACCGAACGCCGAAACGCCAGACGGCGCCCGTAAGCTCGAGATCTTCCTCGACCGCTTGCTATTCGAGGCCGGCACGTCGCCAGCGTATCTGATGGACTCAACATTCGAGGCGATGCTCACAAACACGCAGGTCGAGTTTCGCGATGAGCTCGAAAAGCTCTATCGGCGCTTTCACCTCGACCTGGCAGGCTCGACCGAGTGGAGTCAATTCGAACGACTTCTCGAGTCGCTCGGTGGGGAGAGACTCAACGACTGACCGTGAGCTCGAGGCTGATCGAGTTCACGGTACCTTCGTCGTAGGCTGCGTGGTCGACCACAACGACCTGATACTCTCCTGCTGCCTCTTTTTCGAAGAACTCCGTGACCTGGAATCGTTCGACGACATCGTCTTCTCCATCGGTGCCGCTATTGCCGAAGACCTCGGATTCCGTGCCGTCCGGATGGATGAGCGAGATCGAGAGGTCGCCGCGCCAGGTGTGCGAGATATCGACGTCGAGAATCGCGCCGGTAATCACGCCCTCGGCTTCGACCGAAGCGCTCATACGGAGACCGTCGTCGTCCGAATCAGGAATCGCGCCGCCCGGGAAGCTCACGGTGACCTCTTCAGACTCAACGGGATCCACCGGGTCCACAGGGTCAGTGGGCTCGAGAGGCTCATCGCCGGATATTTCGCAGTAGTCGACGATTTCATCTTCGACGAGGGTATCGACGGCCACGTCACGTTGCGGGCACGACTCATCTTCGCTCCATGGGTTCCAGGCGTCGGCAAGACCGAGTTCGACGGCGTGCTGGCGAAATAGCTCGTAGCCATCGGCATCATCGTCGCGATTCATGAACACGACAGGGGCCACACACATCTCACCCTCGCTCTGTAGCGAAATGTTGTAGTCCATCACGATTTCGTACATCGCGTTCGTCGAGCGATTCCAACAGCAAGTCTTGGACCTGTCGTATTCGAGTTCTGCGAAGACGTAATCTGCGAGTCGCCGATATTCGGCATCGACATCAGCCTCCGAGAAACCGAATTCTTCGGCCATGAGCTCATAGAGGCTCTCGAACGCATCCTCCCGAGCGATCCGGGCTGCACAGCTCGCCGGATACTGCTGAAGGTGCTGCCGCTTCGACTCGATGATGTCCAACAACACGTCGCGCTTTTGCTCGGGGCTGAGCTCGACCAGGATTTCGCGGAAGGTATCGAGTCGATCCGAAATGGCGTCATGATCCGAGCTATCGACCCAGGCGTCGCTGTAGTCACCAGGCACGATGTTGGTCCAGCGACCGTTGATGTTGGCGGCGGTTCGCCATCGCTTGAGACCGCCTCCAAATGCTTCCTTTCCTACGCCACCCGTCGCATCGAGCGAGAAGTAGCGCTTCGAGGCGCCTGCCGACTCCCAGACGGGCTGACGACGCGGCATCGAGCCCGAAGCCACTTCGACCTCATATTGTTCGATGACGCCATTTTCGGTTTCTCGCTGGCCCGCCTCCTCGGCCCGCATCACGACCAATGTGTGCCCAATACCACGAGCCTGCCAGCGTTCGACGAGCACATCGCCTGCCTGCACGTATTCGGGCACGACGTTGAAGGTATTCGCCGAGTCGGCCAGGTTGATCGAACCAAACCAGGCGAGCGTAAGGGCCAGGAAGTGTCCGACCCGCTTGTTCAAGAAGACTTCGTCAAAATAGGCGCCCGCATGTTTGCCTTCGCCGAGCATCGGCTGCTGATCGTCGAATGAGCCGGGAATCTTCTTGGCGTGCAACTCGGGGTCCGAAGGCCATTCGCCACCGGCTCGCACACTTTCGGCCTGCGAGCTGAAGTCGGGATATCGCTCGCGGAAATTCGGCATGCGGCCGTATTTTCCACTGGCGCGACGCATTCCGAAATGTCCGAAATAGAGGCGCCCCTCGGCATCACGTGCCTCGAGGAAAAACGGCAGGTTGTACCAGCTCGCAAACGCAATGCGCAGAAAGATGGCGACCTCGGCACATTCGAGGGCGGGCGAAGGAACCTCTTTGCCCCATGGAGTTTTCATCATGAACGTCGAGCGCGTAAACGATGATCCGGTCGTGTCGATACGGTCGAGTGATGCGACCCATGCCCGATACTTCTCGTCCCAGTTCATGCCACTATCTTCAGGCCACGCCATGCCGGCTTCTCGAGCTGCGGCCGTATCCGTATCGCCCCAGGCGTTGGTGACCTCCCACACGGTCGTGGGCGCCGAGTCGACCGAGACCGGCAGACCTTCTTTGCCGGTGATTTCGTCTCCCTTGCCTCCCGGGCCAACCTC
>CAYFTY010000116.1:0-8795 GCA_964346045.1 uncultured Bradymonadales bacterium
GAGCCGCTCCTCTTTCGACTCAAACGACTGATCTATCACGCCGAATCGATCGCCGTACTCGAGCCGCCGCATGTTGAGATTCCGGTCGAAACGCTGTCAGAGTTACGCGAGACCCTTCATCCGCAGGCAAAGCCCGGGCCACGATTTCGTCTCGTCGACGAACTCGATGAAGCGCTCGCCAGGGCTCGGAAGGTCGAACGAAAAGCAAGAAAGCGTCTGCGTGAGATCACCGGCGAACTCGAAGCGCAGGTCGTCGAGCGACTCGACGGGAGATTCGATATTCGGGGAATCTTCAAAACCGACGACGAGATTCCTCAGGACCTACCCCTCAGCGAATCGCCCGAAGGCTGGAAGCTCTCATCCCCCGCGCTCGAAGAGGCGCGAAGCGCTCATCTCGACGCTCGAGAGGACGTTGAGACGCATCAATCGCGGGTCATGACCGATCTCTCGAAGACGCTCGCGAGCTCGATCGATGTGCTGGTCGCACTCGAAGAGCAGATGGGACATCTCGATCTGCGTGTGGCGCGGGTCAGACTTCGCCGCGAGATCGATGGATGCTGGCCCGAGCTCGACGATGAGGTTCGACTCGACCTCGAAGACGCCCGCGCACCCGATATCGAAGATGCACAGGCGATTTCTTTTGTCCTCGACGATGCACCCGTACTCCTCCTCGGCCCCAATATGGGCGGCAAATCAGCACTCCTGAGGCTCGTGGGGCTCGCCGTGTACTGCGCTCATCACCTGATTCCTTTCCCGGCGAAGAAGCTTCATTTCGGATGGGCCAGCGCGCTTGTGTACATCGGCAGCGACGAGCCGAACGCGCCGTCCCTGACCAAGGGACTCTCGGCCTTCGGGCGAGAGGTCCGACGTGTGGTCGACTGCCTCGAACTGCCTGAGCGAGCCGTATGGTTACTCGACGAGGTGGGGCGTGGCACGCATCCGCGCGACGGCGCGCATATCCTCGAAGAGCTCGTAAAGAGACTGGCCTTTCGCGGCGACGCCGTGGTCGCCACGACGCATTTCTCACAGGTCTCGATCCCGGGCAACTATTATCGAATTCGTGGAATTCAAGACCGTGAACGCCTCGAAGAGGCGCTTCGCAGCGGAGGAGATGAGACGCGGCTCTTGCAGACCCATATGGACTATCAGCCCGAAGCTGTAGATGCCGATGCCGAGCCTCCCAGAGATGCTCTACTCGTCGCGAGAGCCCTGGGGCTTGATCTCGACTAGTCTTCGACGATGGCGCGCGCTGCCGCGCGTCCTGATAGCATGCAGAGTGGCACGCCTCCGCCGGGATGAGCGCTACCGCTCGCCAGGTAAAGTCCCTCGAATTTCGAAATGCGATTGGGCGGGCGTTGGAAGGCGGCGAATTGAGAATTGGACGCTGCCCCGTAAATCGCTCCGCGTGAACCCGGGAATTGTCGCGCGAGATCTTTCGGTGTACGGCGCCAGACGACCTCGTCACCTGCGTTGATGAGGTCGTATTCGATCAGCCGTTGCAGGACTTTTTCTTCGAGCTCAGTCCACGTTTGGGCGTCGCTCGAATCACGCGCCGGCTCGGCGGGGGCGTTCGCCATCACAAAGAGCGGCTCGTGCTCGTCCCATCCTGCGCGGCGATGCGCCTTCTCTTGAGCGCACATGTAGACCGTTGGCTCCTCGGGCGGTCGGTCGCGTTCGAAGATATCGACGAATTCCTGCCGATAGTCACGTTCGGGAAAGAGCACCGCGTGGCCCGGTCGGTCTCTGCGTTTCGCTTTGATCACGGCATTCCAGCCCGACATCGAGGGCTCGTCGGTGGCCGATACGGGTGACCGGCCTTCCATCAGCGTATCGGCCAGATGAGCGACGTCGGCGTTGCAGACGACATGGTCACATTCGATGCGTTTGCCGTCTCGAGTCACGACTGCTTCGACGCGCTTCTTTCCTTCGATCGCGGCGACTCGTGTAGACATCAGAAACTCGGCTCCATTACGCGCCGCAACGCGAGCAAGCGCCTCGGCGAGCTGGAACATCCCGCCTTTGACTCCGTAACACCCCAGGCCGAGTTCGACCCACGCGATGCAATTCAACGTCGCAGGTGCTGCCCGGGGATCGCTTCCATTGTAGGTCGCATAGCGCAGCAGGATGTCGCGAAGCCGCTGATTCGATACCCTCGATTCGATCGACGATGCCATCGACCGCATGGGGTCGATCTTCATGAGCTCGCGAAATTTCGTGACTCCGAGCTTGACTGCCGAGCCCATCGTGGGAGCGTCGCCATACACGAAGTTCGGAGCCGCCGCAGACCAGATTCCCTCGGCATAGTCGAGGAATTCCTCGAACTCGCGTGCTTCTTCGGCACCGAGCGTCGCCTCGACGTTCGCAAGCGTATCGCGGGCGTCGAAGGCGACGGGAAGGCGCATTCCGTCAGGCCAGATATACTCGAATACATCTTCGGCGATGAGTTCGAGCTCGCCTTCGAGCGTGGTGCCGGCTGCTTCGAATAGATCGCGCGCGACGTCAGTCATGGTCAACACGCTCGGTCCGGTATCGAATTCGACACCCTCGACCTCGGCGCGCCCGAGTTTTCCGCCGACGTCTCGATGGGCCTCGATCACGAGCACATCTTCGCCACGTGCAGACAATTCGGCAGCGGCCGCCAGACCGCCCATCCCTGCTCCGATCACCACTATCTGGCTCATACTCGTTTCCTCCACCCAAGAGATGCGACCCCCGTCGATTCGATGCAGCCTCAGACTTCTCCGCGGGCCCTCGAGTGATGGGTGTCGCGACGCGTGGGGTCCACATTCGACGGGTCTACCCGCGATCAGTCGCGCCCAGAGCTCAGGCTCGGTCGAGAAACTCTCGCAATGCCTCGACAAAGGTCTCCGGGTCATCCTCCATGGGCGAATGACCGGCATCATCCATCACGAAGAGATGACTTCCGGGCAGGCGGTCACGGATCTCGAGGGCATTCTCTACGCCGAGCAGCCGATCATAGGCTCCCCATACGATCATCGTGGGTCGTCCCGGATCTTCGAGCAAATGAAGGCGATCAGGCTCGCTCAAGAGATCCATGCCGACGTCGATCATGAAACTCACCCGCTCGGCGTCTTTGAGAGGCGCCAGATAGGCGTCGATTTCCTGGCCGGTCATCCGGTGTTGCTGCCACTGAATCGGCTCGTAGATCTTGAGCCCCAGCCGATTGGCTCCGAGCCGGGCCAGGTTTGCGGGAAGAACGCGCAAGAGACGTCTGGTAAGCCGACTCTCGGGGACTCTCAAACCTGCATTCACCATCGTCAGCGACTTGATGCCCTCGTGCTCTCTCGCGGTCAGATAACTGAGGTTTGCGCCCAGGGAATGGCCGACCAGATGAACCGGCGGCTCGAACGCACTCACGAGCGCATGCAGCCATCGAGTCATCGACGCGATCGTCGGCTCGACGCCCGGATCTCGAAAGGTCGTGTCTTTTCCATGTGCAGGCAGGTCGGGCACGACGATGTGAAATTCGTTGCCCACGGTCTCGAGCACACGTCGATAGGTCATGGCGTGCGCCATGAAGCCATGCAGCAAAATCAAGGTCGGCCGGTCGGCATTGCCCCACTCATACCAATGATGCGGCTCTCGGTACGGCTCGAGGCGTTTATAGACCGAGCGCAGCCGAAGCTTCTGTCGCGTGGACTGAATCACTTTACTTCTTTATCCCAAAAGCAAAACGCCCGCCAGAGGAGGGCGGGCGCATAAAATCTGAGGGCGCTTCTATTTGCGGACGGTGATGGCAAGGACCAGGATGCCGCCTTTGTAATTCAGGCCGGCCTGGAAAAAGGTGCTTCCTGGCGACGCTCGCAGCGTCGTATTCAATTTCCCTGCGATGCCGAGACCGAGCTTGATGAACTTCGCGGCGTAGCCATGAAAGGTCACGGTGATACTGCTGCCGTTGGGAAGACTGGTCGACTTGCGCTGGTCTTTGGCGACTTTGAAGGTCGAATTACCGACCTGCTCGAAATTCGAGTAGCCACCAAAGGCCTTCTGCAGTTTGCTCTTGAGGTCGTTCAATTTCGGATCGAACGAATTGCCGTCGTTGGTGGCCGCGATCGAACGGATCTGAACCGTAATCGACTCTGCCGCGGCTTCGGCGGGCGCCACGCTGAGTAGGCCACCCACCACCAGCATCGCCACGAATATGTTCATTACCGTCCGCATGATCGTACCTGCTACCTCGGGCGTCTTTATCATGACGCCTCGTCACGACTTCCTCAAATAGGTTGTCCCTTGTAAGTCTCTTCGTTCTCTTTTGCTTCATCGGCTTCGGGAGCTTCTTCGCCCGGTGCCTCTTCGGAATTCTCCAGATCCTCTTCGCCCGAATCGAGCAACCAGATCACGGTCGGCTCTTCGGTATCGCTACCTTCGGCCGCGACTTTCGCGCTCGCTTCCTGCACCGGGCTGTCGATCATCACTGACGAACCTGGCGCATACTCGACGCTATCGACGATCACGACCGTCTTCTCGACGACACGAACCTCATTCGGCCCGAAGATCTGCTCGTTGAAGATCCCACCGACAAAGGCCACCAGAAAGAGTGCAGCGACCGCGCCGACCACAAGCTGCGAGTAGCCCGAGCGCGTCTTCTCGCGCTGACGCTTTCGCTTGCCAAAGGCGACGATCTTTCCGTCGCCGGCCTGCTCGAGATCTTCGTCCATCGCATCTTCGACGGCTTCCCAGATCGACCCGAAGTCCACGCCCTCCTGGGCGTGCTCGATGCCGGCATTCACGGCGAGCTTGAGCTCGCTGAGTGCGTCGATCGTGTCGATGACATCCGGTACTTCTTCGTCGACCCAACCGTTGACTCGGGCGATCTCGGCGTCGTCCACTTCCTGATCGTGGAAGCGCTGCAAGAGCATCGCATGATCGTCGATCTCGAAGCTATCGTCCGAAGGCGCCGCAGCGTCGATGCGTGATGCTACACCTTCCCAGAAGCCGCCAAAATCGACGTCGGCGGTGATCGCTTCCGATGAGACACGAACGCCCGCCTGCATGCTTTCGAGACCCATCAGGTACTCGGCGGCTTCGTCGCGTTCGTCGATCAGCTCGGCTACCCAGGCCGCCTCTTCGTCGGTGGTCTCACCGTCAAAGAAACGTTCGAGTAGCGGTGCGAGTTCTTCGAGCGACGCTTCTTCTGCGCCCCGCGACGCGAAAACAGACTCGGCGACCACATGGGCTGCCGGTGCGTCGGCTTTCTGCCACGCCTCTTCTTCGGCGATGCGCGTAGCGTCGCCGACTTCATGGAGTGCGGCAACATACTCGGCTGCTACCTCAGACGACTCCATCAGCTTCTCGGCCCGCCGGGCCTCGAACTCGCTGAGGTCATCATCATGGTAGCGCTCGAGCAGCTCTCGCTCTTCTGCGCTGAGTCGTTCGTTCTTCATCTCTTTTCCGTGTCGGGTCGGGTTTCCCTTGCTGATGGGTAGACGACCTGACGTGGAAACTTATTCATTCCGATCGAAAGTTTTTGGTCCGAAGCCTCGATTCGAGGGCCTCAAACATTCAGATCTCCCTTCAAATACTCGGCGATCGCATCCTGGAAATACCGACGGGCGTGATAGAGCCGGCTCATGACGGTGCCTTTCGACACGTTCAAGACGTCGGCGATCTCTTCGTAGCTCAGGCCATCGACCTCGCGCAGGATCAAGATCGTGCGGTGTTTCTCGCTGAGCGTGTCGAGCGCCTCGAGCATTTTTTCGCGTAATTCTTGCCGGGCGTACACTTTGTCGGGATTTAGCCCGAGCTTGGAGGGCAAGATATGGTCTTCGGCAACGGTATCGCCGTCGCGCGAGATGCGATCGTCGTATTCGACCTCGGTCACCCGCTTATTCTTGCGGATGTGGTCGATGCACATATTGACGGTGATGCGGTAGAGCCACGTGTAGAAGCTCGACTTCTTGTTGAACTTCTCGAGGTACCGATAGACCTTGACGAAAACCTCCTGACTCACGTCGAGGCTGTCGTCGGCATTTTTGAGCATGCCGTAGCAGATCGAGTAGACCTTTCGTTGGTACTTCTCCACCAACTCGCGAAACGCCTCCCGATCACCTTCCTGCGCCGCTTCTACGAGATCGAGGTCATCTCTTTCCAAACCAGACTCCGCTTGCGTTCGCAGCGGTCATATCATGGGATCATGGCCGAGGCCAGCTAACCTGCGCGGGCTCTCCGCCTTCGCGCAGGGGCGCGCGCCCACCTCTCAGAGGTCGATAGACGGGGCGCGTAGGTGGGTGGCAATCTCCTGCTCTACCGGCGTTACTTCCTGTAGACGTAGGTATTCTCGGTGGTCGACATTCCGTCATCGTCGCGCGCGACGATGGCGATACGGTTCATGCCCTTGAAAAGAGGCACTGTCGTATCGATGCGGACCTTGTCGCCGCTCGTCTTCACGTACTTGAATTTGCGCGTGTTCACCTTCGTTTTGTCGCGGTTGTACACGAAGATGTAGTAATCCTTGACACTCGAATCGTCGCGAGCTGCACCCGAGAGTTCGATCTTCTTTGAGGATGTGATGCGTGAGGCCGGCTTCACGTCGATCGAAGGAGGCTGGTACATCACCGATTTCTTGAGGCCCTCAGCCGCTTTGGCTGCGCCACTGCCGACTTTGACCTGCTTATTCTGAATCCAGGCGAGCCGCCCATCGACCTCGACCTGTACCCAGTCGTCGGTCTTGCCTCGCACAGGAAGCGCCGCATCGGCATCGGCGAGCGCCGCCACGTCACTTTTGGTGCCTGCGCCCACGAATAGCTTGGCGGGGCCTCGAATGACCTTCGCAAGCCCCTCGAATTTGCTCGCGTTCACGTCTTTTTCGACATACGGGATCGAGATCTTCTTCATCGTGAGCTGGCGATAGGTCGTGTCGTAGACGTCGACCTCGAGGTCGATTGTTTCTTTCTTGGGCACCTCTTTGACGTTGAATTTGAATTCGACCGAAGCTTGCTCTCCCGCCTTGATTCCTTTGACGGTCTCTCGACCGCGCTTGAGGTAAACGGCTTCGTTCGCAAGATTCTTGAGAGAGACGAGGACCTCTTCGGCATCGGCCTTGCCCACGTTCCGCACGAATACGCGCAGGGTGGCTTCTTCGCCTTTGGTGAGCTGTCCGTTGCCGCTCCAGTCGAGCAGGTCGTACGAAAACGCGAACTGAGGCTGTGGATTGCCCGTGATGTCGAGCGCCATGTTGGCCTGCACGCCTTCGAACTCTTGCTTCTCGTCGCTGAAGACAAAATCGACCACGTCATGACGCGTCGGTGTATCTTTGGGGATGGTCACCGACACGTCGTAACTCTTGCTTTGGCCCGGGGCGAGCTTTCCAAAGAGGAATTCCCGATCGTCGAGCATGCCGTTATCGCTCGCCGTGAGTGCCTTGAGTTGGTAGACCGGCTTCGCGCCACGATTGGTGACCGTCGCCGTGATGGTCATTTCTTCGCCCGCCACCAGGGATTCTCCGTCGAGCGACGAGCTCAGCTTCACACCGAGCTTCGGCTTAGAGACGGCCGGCCCAGGCGTCCAGTCTAGATCGTAGCGCGCCAGTCTTTTGCGAATGGTCGCTTCCTCGCGATCCTCGACCTTCTCGAGGGTGCCCGTCAGCTTTTTCAGCATCTCGGGCCGTGACCACGTATCGCCCACCTTCTGCAGCATTTCCTGCGCCAGCCGGATCTCGAAATCTTCCTGGAAAGCATCGGGATCTTCGAACCCGTCATTCTCTTCGTCTTCATCGATCTTTCGGCTCAATTCCTCATCGAGGTAGCGCAGCTGATAGAGGGTGTCTGAGTCTTTGTTCTTCTTGCCGGCCTTGTAGGTCAGGTGGGAATCCAGATCTTGCTCACGCGGCACGTGACTCGGTGGATAGAGGTCGACGTCCTCACGGGCGATGATCACGGGGAAGACCCCCAGATCAGGCGTGATTCCGCGCGACTGGATCGAGACATCGCCGGGCGTCAGATACTGAGCCACGGTGAGCTTCAATGCCGAATTGTCCGGGAATTCGTAAAGTACCTGCACGCTCCCTTTACCGAACGTGGTATCGCCAATGATCATGGCGCGATCGTGGTTTCGAAGTGCACCCGAGACAATCTCACTCGCCGAGGCTGAACCCGCGTTCACGAGCACGATGATCGGGTATTTGGGTTCGGTCCCGCTTTCTTTGGCATCTCGCTTTTCGCGCATCCGATTTCCGACACCGACCGTGCTGACGATGGTGCCGCGGTCGAGGAAGAAATCGCTGATCTTGATCGACTGATCGAGGAGTCCTCCCGGGTTATCTCGCAGGTCGAGCACGAGGCCCTGAATGCCGCCCATTTTTTCGCGTAGTTCGCCGACGTGCGTCTTCAGGTCCGAGTACGTATTGGCCTGGAAATTCTTGATGCGGACGTAACCAATCTTATTCTTCAGAGGCTGGCTGTCGACCGAGTCGATCTTAATGACCGCGCGCGACACAGTATATTTACGCGGCTCGTCCCAACCCTTGCGCAACACGTAGAGATCGCAGGGAGTACCAGGCTCGCCACGCAGCATGTTCACGGCCTCGTTCAGGCTCATGTTCACCGTGGATTCATCGCCGATCCGCACGATTTTATCGCGGGCTTTGATCCCCTTCTTGGCGGCCGGCGTTCCGTCGATTGGACTGATCACCGTGAGCTGTCCGTCGCGGATCGAAATCACGATGCCAAGCCCGCCGAATTTGCCGCCCGTCTGGGTCTGCATTTCTTCGTAGTGCTTGGGTGGCAGCAGCAGCGAATGAGGGTCGAGGGTCGCCAGCATCCCGTTGATGGCCGCGT
>CAYFTY010000117.1:0-8738 GCA_964346045.1 uncultured Bradymonadales bacterium
GATGCTCTGGCGGTCGCCGTGCTGGGGCTACTGGCGTTTGCGATCCTGCCCGAGGCGGCGATGGGCCGACGGCCGGTCGACCACGATCATACGGTTCATTTTTTCAAGGCGTGGAACCTCTGGGAGAACTTCATCGCAGAGGGCAGATTGCGTGGTTGGAGCCATCTCTGGTTTGCCGGCTATCCCGCCCAGTATCTCTATCCGATTGGCACCGATCTCTTTGTCGGCTTCGTAAAATACGCCACGTTTGGGGCGCTCTCGCTCGGTGCCGCTTACGGGGTGGCATTCTTCTTATTCTATCTCTTCAAAGCGCTGGCAATCTATGCGCTGGCTCGGGTCAGCGTCGGCGCATGGGCTGGACTTCTCGCGGGCATCTTCTATCTCGGAGACGAAGGTTCGTTTCGATTCGGCGGTTGGGTCTACACGGCGGTCTGGGGCGTGTGGCCACAGGGGCTTTCGATCACCTTTGGACTCTTTGCGATGGCGTGTCTTCCGGGAATCCTGAAGAGACGTTCGTGGTGGCCGGTCATCGCATTCGGCCTCTTTCTGGGTATGGCGCTTCTGACGCATCCGGTACAGATCATTCATTTCGCGCTGGTGGGGCCGGTGGCCCTGTTGGCCGCCATGTTGGCGTCGGACGTCGACGGCAAGAGGCTCAGTGGGGCGTTTCGGCTGTCCATCGGCTACCTGGCCGGTATCGGCATCGCCTCGGTATGGATCGTGCCGTTTCTTTCGGTCTCGGAGTTCTCCGAAAAATACGGGGTAGGCTGGCGCACGCTCTACGAGACGGGGTCCGATCTCTACGAACTGCATTTCATCGATGGCTCGTGGGTTTTTGCGACCGCATTGGGCGTGGTCGGCCTGGTCGTCTTGCTCTTTAGCCGGAAGACGATCCAGACCTTCATCGGCCTGATGACCTTTGTCTTACTCTCGGCTTCGGCGACGAATATTCTGGCCGATTTCAATTTCGTCGAGCTCTCGGATTCGTTCAAATTCGTGCAGTGGCAGCGCATTTCGATGCTGCTCAAGCCCTTTCTCTTCATTGCGGCCGGGGCAGCGATCGTGCAGGTAGTAACTCTACTTGCCGATCGATTCGATACCGCCTCGGACGATGAAAGGTCGCCGGTCAGCCGATGGAGTATGGCCGCGCGTATCTTCGTCGTGCTCTCGCTAATCCTCCCACTCTCGTACGGTTTCGTCGACACGGTTCGCAAAAAGCAGTTTTTGCGGAATCTCACCGAGGTTCAGCAGCGTCCGCGCCGTGCCGCGATCGAAAAATTCGTGAAGTGGGCAAATCAGGAGTGGGATGATCGCGAGGTGCCCTTTTATCGAGTCGCAGCCTACGTCTCGCACGATGATCACAGCTTTGTCGATGTTGGAGTCCGCATCCCGATGCCGATGTACAAGACGGGTTTCATGCCGGCCGCCATCTACCGGCACAAGCCAAAGGCCAAGTCGGTCGAGACCTTCGAGGAGCTCAACGTTCGCTACGTGCTCGCGCCGCGAAAGCTCTCTGCGCGCTCGTACGAGCTCGTCGAAGATCTGGGCCAATCCACGTACGTCTACGAGCTGAAAACATGGAAGAAAGACCCCTTTGTCGTGCATGGAAATGGCGAGGTCGAGCTGGTCTCATGGGCTGATGAGGAGATTGTTCTACGAGCTGCCGAGGGGTCTTCGGGACGCCTGCAGCTCAATGTTTCGTATTTCGATCGCTGGCGCGCATACCGGGACGGCGAAGCCCTCGAGATCGCGACCGAAACATCATCGGCCGACAAGTATCTCGGGTTCATGTCGGTCGACCTCGCCCCGGGGACCTATCGCTTTGCTTTCGAGAGGCAGGCGCCCGAGCTCTGGGGTTGGATTCTCTTTGTGTTGGGTCTGGGATTGATCGCTTTGCTGGTGCTTTTCGAACTCGGAAAACCCGCGCTATTCGGGCGTGCCAAAGCGCTTTTGCAGGATGTGATCGACTGGATCGAGATCTTCGAAGACTGGCAGAAGCCGGCCCTGGCGCGCGCTGCCTTTGCCGGGCTGGTCGCCATCGGTCTCACCGTTTCGGCGCTCGCCTACTGGACTCCTCCGCTCTACAAGGACAAGAAATCCCCCGGGGTGATCTACGACTTTACCGACCACCTCGCGCGGGCCGATGTATTCGAGGGCACCCGCCGATGCGGTCATGTCCTGGGTCGGCATCATTGCGGAGACAACGAATGGGAGCATGTCTATGCGACCTTCCGCGACGTGGGCGACGACTGGCGCACCTGCGTGTGGGCGCATCCTCCCAAGTCGAATAAGCCTCTCAAGATTCGATTTCGCGATGTTCCACGCGGCGGGCAGATCGAGGGTTGGTACGGTATCAGCGCATCGGGTCAGGTACGACAGAATTGGCCTGTGAAATTCTCGGTTGCAGTCGATGGCATCGAACTCGATGAGCTGACGACGACCGACGACGAGAAGCGATATACCTTCGCGCTCGATGTGCCCGAGGGTGATGACGAGATGGACGTCACCTTCGATATCTCGGCCGACAATAACGCGCGGCGACACTTCTGCTTCAGGGCGGCGGTGACCCGATGACCAGTCTGGTCGAATACCTCGAGACGCGTGGCCTCGAAGACGATGAGCTCGGTCTGGCCATCGATGTGATTGCCGCCGCCGATCAGCGGTGGCTCACCCGGGTGCGCGGCTATCCCAAAGACAACGAAATGTTGCCTCCGATCGATGAGAGGTTCGAGGACCCGACCTGGCTTGCATGTCTCGAAATCGAAGCCGACCAAACTCTTTTTGACCGCCTCTACCCTGCATCCGATCGGTAGAACGCTCGGGAGGATGGCAAGTGTATGCGCTCGGATTGCTACTCGGTGCGCTCTTGGCGGCTACTCGAGTTGCCACCATGGGGCGGGTACGCGATCCGTGAGGATACCCCGAAGAGCTAATGATGGCAGGGGATTATACCGTTTCTGGGGCAATATCTTGTCTTCGGCATGCGCTTTGCTGCATAGTGGGGCATAACCTGAAAAGAGAGGGAAAGATTCATGCATACATTCAAGAAACTGGCGCTTGTCGCGCTCTTTGGCTCGTTATTCTGGACTGGATGCGGTGACCCCGGCACTCAGGGCGCTACAGGAAATGATACGCTTCGACCCGATCGCGTGGGCTGCGAAGGAAAATGCGACGGGCCGGTCAGCGAATACGTCAGTCCATACAAGGCCGACCTGCAAGTCTTGAATGACATCTGGCCGGATGGCCCCGAGATGGAGACGGTCGAAGACGCCTACAAAGTCAGTGTCGACCTCGGCGAGGTGCAATTCGACGCGCCCACGCACCTCTTTGGAAAGCCGGTGAACGTGATTCCTTACTCGGACGAAGATGGAACCGTCGATGCGGCAGGCGTGACATGGGAGCGACGCGACGCTGCAATCGCCGAAGTCTTTCCGCCGGGAAGCATCGGCTTCAGCGTCAAGAATCATCGCGCTGAAAACCGCACGATGAGCCCCGCTGACATCCAGAGTGATATCAAAGAGCAGGTGAAACTGCAGGACACGCACATTCAGATCGTCGTGGGTGTCGAGCGCGACGGCGAGGCCGGAGCCATCACCCTGAATAACCCGCAGAATTACCAGGGTGGACTCTTCGGCGACAAAGTCTATTCGATGTTTTTCGTAGCGCCGAAATATCCGGAATATCTCGGTGAGGTCGAGCAGATCCGCTTCAACGACAATATCCGTACGATGACCCTCGCGTTCAACGCGGTCTCGGACTTCCCCGGTGATTACAACGGCGGCGACCCGCTCGCGGCCCACAATCCGCAGAAATTGCAGGATCATGTGCGACAGATGGTCCTCGCCATCGGCGGTGACCAAGAAGCACGCGCCTGGTTCGAAGATCCGGCCAATCAGGTCTACTGCGCCGAGCTTGCCTTTATCGGCGCCTCGGCCGGCATGCACTTTCCGCTCAACGACGCGACGATGGTGCCTCTGGTGGGCGAAGAAGCCTGGGACGCATTCAAGGCCGAAATTGAGAAGCACCAGGCCGGCGAGCCCTCGGCGTTCACCGAGTTGAACGACAACGACAAGGCCGAATTGGTCGCAGCCGTACTGGCTCCCGAAGACCTTCGGCCGGCATGGGAATATGCACCCGACGCGATGGCCGAGTCGGCCAAGCTGGCATTCCAGCCGATGACGATGGCCGATATCATCCAGCAATTCCTGCGCACGCACGTGCCGCGCGAAAAGCTCGGCGAACAATTCGCGCCCGTGCAGGGTCAACTCTTGCAGGCCATGAAGCCCGGGCTTCTCGAGAATATGGCGATGGACCAGATGCAAGCAGAAGATCCGCGCCGTCAGGCCATCGACCAGCTTTTCAACGCCCTGGTGGATGTCGTCTCGACTCCATACGAAGAGTACGCTGCGTTCCAGCAGGCACTGGCTCCGCTGATGCAGCAGGCGCGCCAGGTCACGGGCCCGCGTGATGATTCGGGCACGGGCTATTTCGTGCCGCCGAGCCTTTTCCACGTCGTCGCACAGGGTAAGCATCCTGGCGGGTTGCTCGGCCTCGACTACGTGGGTCACGGCATCCATATCTCGGCGACGTATACGCCGGAAGAGCAAGAGCCCGAAGAGCCGGGCCTCGAAGGCGTCGACGATGACAGCCCCTATGCGGGTAGCTGCGCGTCGGCATGCGGCGGCTCGTCTCCCGACGGTACCTGCTGGTGCGATTCACTCTGCGCCGAATACGGCGATTGCTGCGCCGACCTCGCCGAGGTCTGCACCGAGTAATTCGATGAAGAGCAGATGTAGACGCGCGTTTCGGCATCGGCTGAAACGCGCGTTTTTCATGTTCGAGGTATCATCGGGCCCCCTGCCGCTTCGCGGTCCTCAGCCCAAGAGCATCGCCCTTCGGCCGCGAGCCCTTTTCTTTGCGACCTCCTTTGTTTCCTGCGCGTTTTTCCCTTCTGACTCGAACTCGGATTCTGACTCGAACTCAGACCCGGATCGGGGCGATGCGTTGAGGGCGCGTCCGGACTCCGAAAAAAAATTAGACATGTGATCGGGCTGAACTATGGTGGTCGCAGCTTCATTGAAAGATAGGGATGTCCACATAACGGTAACGACAAGGAGTCAACCATGAAGCGTTTGATCACCCTACTATTCGTAGCACTCACCCTCGCACTCGCCTCGCCGGCATCGGCACAAGAGGCGGCACCTGCCGCGCCAGCCGCACCCGGCGGTAATGGATTTGGCGAAGGCGCAACCTCGCTCTCGCTCGGCGTACCGGGCGGCGGAAACCCCTACGCCAGCGGTACCTTCGGTATCTGGTACGGCCTTTCGGGCGACATGAATCTCGGTATCAACGTGGGTCTCGGTATCGATACCGCCACCGAGCCTGATTCGACGTTCAACCTGCTGCTCGCTCCGGCACTGAAGTACTACATGATGCCCGGCGCCGAAGTGACGCCGTTTATCCTCGGTCAGCTCAATTTCTCGTTTACCAGCCTCGGTGACGACGCAGTCGATCTCGGTCTCCTCGGTGGGTTCGGAGCCGAATGGTTCATCACCGACGTCTTCAGTCTCGCTGGATACACGGGTCTGGGCATCGATCTTCTGCGGCCCAACGAAGTCGATCCGCTTCGCATCGGAACCTTCACGTCGGGCTTTTCGGCCCAGATTTACTGGTAATTGTAGAGAGACGTGGAACCGAGACTCTCGACCATGTACAATGGTCGAGAGTCAGCCTCTAATTGCGAAGACGATTCAGGAGACCTTATGCGTCTATCATGGAAATTATGCGCTCTCATAAGCGCACTCTTATTCGGCACCCTGGCCTGTGGTGAGGTGATTGAAGAGGAACCGACGGGCGGCGAAGTCGTCGTTCAGAACAACCTCGAAGATCATATGTCTGACCCCGTCCTGGTGATCAACGACCTCTACGAAGAACCCGGCCTGGCGTTCGGCTTCACGCAGGACAAAGGCTGGCACTGGGTCCGGCGCGCGAATGCTGTCTTTCCCGAGGCACTCGATGCTGCGGCCCTACCTCACGCACAGGTTGCAGGTGAGGACCTTTTCGACTCCTTCGATGCCGGGGGAGCGATGGGCGGCGGTGCGATCACCTTCTCGGCTACCGGTCGAGCCAACACGGGGTTCGGAGCCGCGTTCCAGACTGCACCGCTTTTCTCAGCTACGCCAGCGACCACCAATTTCAGCGCTGAGACAGCGCCGTCGGTTGATTTTCCCGCGCAGGTGGGACTTGGTGGTAGCGGATACTCATGCGACCTCACGGCGATCTGCGATTTCGCAGCGCGCGCCTGCGGTCTCGCCTCGCAGTTCGGCGAGAGCTGTGAGCCTGGCGTGGTCAACGAGTGTTACGCGGCCGTGTACTCGGTGCAGATTCCGCCCGAGCTCGGGCCATTCATCTGTGCTGTGATCGCATTCCTCGACTGCATCCTCGCCTACGGCGAAGCTGCTCTCGCGGGTGATGCAGCCAGTGCGAGCTGCTCGATTCCGATTCCCGGATTCAATGCCGATTTCGACGTGGATGACGGTCCCGACGGGCCAGATTTCAATAATTCGAATAATTTCGGGTCTAATAACTTCGACTCGAATAATTTCGAGTTCAACAACAGCCCGGGCTTTTAGAGCTCGGATGTGTTGAAGATCAGAAAGCCGCTCCTGAGAGGGAGCGGTTTTTTTATGGATCTTGTTCGAGGCATAGCAGCACGCGGACTACGTGAGCTCGAGCAGATCATCGACGTCGTACCGATGACGCGCGTCGAGTTCGAGCAGGTCGAGGTCGCTTCGTACGCGGTCGAGAAATCGATGCGCGTGATCGAAATACTCGCGCAGCCAACGCTCGAGGCGTTGGGTATGAGCCTCGTCGACCGGGGGCAGAAGTTTTTGCAGGGCTGCGCGCCAGACCGAGCGATCCGATTGAGCGGCCTGAATCGTATCCAGCGTGTGGATGCCTGCCGCATCGACGCGGCCCTGAGCGCGGGCTGCGTAGTGGCCAAAAACACGCTCTTCGAGCAGCGATTTGAGGGTCTGGCATTCGTCGAAAAACCCTTCGACGCGGCGATCCATGGCGCGGGCATCTTGCACCGAGAGTCCTCGTAGTACCGGGTCGAGACGCTCGGCGATCTGACTTTCGATCGCCGCATGGGTATCGAGCCTCGATCGCAATGCACGTTCGAGCACGGTTCCCAGGCGCTCGTGCATGAGGTTGATCAAAAACTCGCGGTCTTCTTCGGCCAGCGTGAGGCGATTGAGGATCGTCCCACCGGGGCGCAGCGCATCGGCGATTTCTTTTTCGATGCCGGCCAGCATGAAGTCGATCTGATCGGCGAGTTCGGAGGATGCGCGAGAGGCCATGGCTTCGATACCCTCGGCCTCGTCGTCGAGCCACGCGATCAAGGCGTCGACCTCCTCAGACATCGATTCATAGCGCTTGCGAAGCCCTTTCTGGTAGGCATCGAGCGTGACCAGAAATGCCTCGACATTGCGCCCGACTTCGACGGTCTTGATGCGCCCTGCTCGCTGCAGAATGCGCTCGTCGAGGAAGGTCTTGAAGGCATCGAATCCCGAGTCGGTTGCCTCTTCGCCGCCCTTCTGAGCCTGCAGAGCCGAGATCGGAAAGCAGCCCGCAATCTGATCGCCGATATGGTCGTCGACATATCCGGCGAGCTCTTCGACGGCGTCTTTTCGAGAGGCCGGGTCACCGAGTCGATCGACCTTGTTGATCACGACCACGAGGCGTTCGTTGCCATCCGGTACTGCGTCGATGAGCTCGAATTCGGTCTGCGAAAGAACCTGACTTGCGTCCATCACCCAGAGGATGGCCTCGGCCTGCGAGAGCGCTTCGGATGCGACCTCTTCATGTCGTTCGTTGACGGCGTTGAAGCCGGGCGTATCCCAGTATTCGACAATACGCAGCGTCGGATGAGGATAGATGAATTCGAGTCGATCGATATCTTCGGCATCGGTCTTCATCAGGGTTTTGGCTTCATCGAACCCCACCTCGACGCGGCGTCCGTCGATGTAGTTGATGCGGGCGGCCCTGCGCGGGCCAAAGCGCAAGATGCCGGTATGAGCCGTCGTGGGCAGAACGCCCATCGGCAAGACGTCTTCGCCGATGAGTGCGTTCACCATCGTGGATTTTCCGGCGTTGAATTCGCCGACGATCGCCAGCGAAAGCGGGGCATCCATGCGGGCCAGAAGCTCTTGGGCTTTGGGCAAAAACTCGCTGAGGCGTGCATCGTTGGCCAGATACTGGACGAGCTGCCTGAGTATCGAGGTCAACTCGAATGGACCATCGAGGTTTTCGGGCAGATCCCAGTCGAAGCTCAACTGCTCGAGGGCTGTGATGATGCGTTCTTCGACGTCGACATCTTCACTGCGGGTGCGGGCTTCCTGGTAGGAGAGCACGGCCTGGGCGGCATCGCCGAGCTCGAGCGCGATATCTCCGAGATCGCGCCAGATACGGGCGTCGAGTGTCGGTCGCCCCGACGTAATCCGCTGCGCTTCGTCGAGCATGTGGCGCGCACCGGCGAGATCGCCCCGCATGCGTCGCGACGCTCCGAGACCCCAGAGAGCTTCTTTCGAGATCGCCGGCTCGACGGTGGCGAGCGCCGACTGAAAATAGCCTCCAGCGACGTCGGGATTGTCGCGCTGCAGCTCGATACGACCGAGTCCGAGCGAGGCTTCGTGGCTGGCAGGGTCGAGCTCGAGAGACTTTCGATATGCCCGAGC
>CAYFTY010000118.1:0-8710 GCA_964346045.1 uncultured Bradymonadales bacterium
CACCACGAGCATGATGCTCCGACTCCACCTCGGGTGTGAGTGCTTCGATCGGATCGGAGAAGACATAATGGGCGAGATGCCGCAATTCTTCGACGTCGCCCGGACGGCAAGCGTCGACGTTAAACGCGACCAGCAATGCGGGAATCTGTTGGCTCAGCCGTGTCCAGAGTTGTCCGATGGTATCCGCCTTCAGGCGTCCCGCGGGGACCGGGCCCCGCTTCGGCCCATCTCCCCGGACGTGGAGCAATTCGGCGAGCCGCACGACCTCGTCGTCGAGACCGACGCGGCGATCGACTTTTCGCAAATAGGAAGAGAGAACGCCATCGAGGGTTTGCTCGTCTTCGTCCGGGCTTTCCGGATTGAGCGCGAAGACCAGGAGGCCGATTTCAGCCGCTCGTTCGCGAAGTTTGCCCATCTCTGCACTCAGAGTCGATTCCGCGATCGACTTCAACCAGATCACCTTCCCTCGCCGTTGTGATGCGCCGAGAAGGTTTCCGAGTTGCGTGCTGTTCCACGTCAACGACGTAGGTTCGGGATTCGGTGAATTCATAGTCTTCCTGCAAGCCTTCGGTGATACGCCTCTCCGAGGGCACTATGAATATAGCGACCTCGCTCAAAATATCAACGTGAAGAGCTCGCAAACGATATCACAAAAGGTGGGATTCCGCCACACATGTAGGTGTGGGCCAGGATCACGCTCGACCCGTTTCACCATGCCATGCGCACAAACTCGATCGTTCGAATACGGGGAGGTGATTCCGGGCGGTCTCGAGGCCCCGTCGGGACCCGTGCGATCGCTTTGATCACTTCGAGCGAACGGCATCGACCGAAAATCGTATGACGTCCATCGAGGTGAGGCGCGGGTCGCTCGGTGATAAAGAACTGGCTCCCATTGGTATCGGGGCCGGTATTGGCCATGCTGAGGGTGCCGGCCACATCGTGACGGACTTCGAGATGAATCTCGTCTTCGAACGCATAGCCCGGCCCCCCTTTTCCCGTCCCTGTGCGGTCGCCCGCCTGGATGAAATGTCCGGGTACGACATAGTGGAAGGCGACTCCCTCGTAGAACGGCCGCGACTCGACGAGCTCGTCGGTCTCGGGATCTCTCCATGATTTCAAACCTCGCGCCAAACCCACGAAATTCGCGACCGCTTTGGGGGCCGTTTCTTCGAGTAGACGACAATCGATGCGTCCTCGGTCGGTATCGATGAGCGCGACCAGGTCGCCCTTGCCTTCTATGTCTTCGGTGAAGCGTCTGAGATCTTCGACCTCAGGAGCAAGGTTAGGCTCGGGGACGGCCTCCGGCTCGGATTGAGCCCCGGTCTGTGTAGCGGTCGACGCCGTCGATGCGGGTGGGGACGGGTCGACGACTCGGCTCTTGGAATCGCACGCGGAGATTGTCACTACCATGAAAAATGCCGCGAACATTCGCGGCATCCGGCAAATCGAAGGTTGCATCACGTCAGAGTTCGGTGGGGTTGGCGACGAACTTGAGGTTCAGCGTCAGGTTTACGTCGGTCGAGCCGGTCGGATACTCAGCCCCCCTCGGGATATCAGCCGGATCGATCACGGGGATGACGGATAGTTGCAGACCTTTAAAGAGATCGCTCGCAGCGTCTTTCTTATCCTCGGGAACGGTCGCAGTGCCAGTCCACGTGCTTGGATCGTCGGGCTGAGCTCGAGGCAGGTCGACAACCTGCACCACCCCGCTATCGCTCCGGGAATCGGCGGCCGATGGGCCGACGAAGATGACGACGCGCGGGCCTTCGGTGTTCAGCGTGTTGTCGGCGTATTCGTAGTCGACACTTTCGATTTCGACGCGCTTCAATCGCCCTGAAACATCTGCCAGACGGTCGTTACCAGTAGCTGCCAGAACGTCGATGGGCAGAGCCGGAAATTCAACCTCCGGAGGCATGATAGGGGCTGGAGCGGTGCCGCCTTCCTCGCAATCTGCGGTCGGAGGACAGAGGTCGTCGCCATCCACAGTGAACGAGAGCGGGATATCCTCTTCCACTACGATGTCGAAGGGATCACCCTCATCGCTGAAGAGCCCACAGCCGCTTACAAAAGCCAACACGAGAATCATCAAGACAGGCGAGATACAACGCATGAATTCCTCTACATAAAAGTCGTGGCGCCTGCGGTCATTGTGGCAGAAGCCCCATGGCAATACAACGCTCAGTCTTCCCGCGCATCCACCTCGTCATCGTCGCTCTTCCGCCTCCAGCGGCGACGTCCGCGACTCGACTTCCGCTCCGGCTTCTGGCTGCTTTCATCAGGCGTAATCTCTTCGCCATTATGCTCTTCGTATTCTGAAATCGTCTCTTCGCTGCCATCCGAACGCGCTCGTTTGACTTTGAATCGATTCTTTACATCTGGTTTGACCGCTTCGTCATTTGCGATGAACCGTACTTCCGTACGTATCTCGAAGGAGAGCGTGGTGAGGATCTTTGCGATCTCGCCTCCGAAATCCATGTTTTCGAGAAAGAGCCGGACTTCGCGTGAGACGATGCGTAAGATTTCGCGGCGAGTCCAATCGGCCTGTGAGAGGATGAATCCGACCGCCTCTTTGGGAATGTTCTTTTCGGAGAGTGCCGCGCGCAACCCATCTTCGCTGAGCAGCGTGCTGGATAGCCCCGAAACGATCGAGCGCTTCAGGATTCCGGGAATGACGGCCTCGAGCCCTCGCAAAAGCTTCGAAGCATCTTCGCCCTCGAGCTTTTCCCATTCGTCGGGGTCGAAATGAAAATCTTCCTCGTCGACCGCCTCCTCCGACGGATCCGTTTCTTCCTCAGCATCGCTCATCGGTCACCTCTCGAAAGTCGCCCGTCGGGCCGGCCCCACCGAAATCCTCGACACGGGTACGCCGACCCGCTCCTCGAGGAACTCGACGTAGGTTTGCGCCGCCTGGGGCAATGCATCAAACGCTCGAACCTCTGTGATGTCTTCCTTCCATCCGTCGAGAGTTTCGTACACGGGTCGAACTTTGGCCAGAAATCGCCAATCGAGAGGAATGGTGTCGAGCCTCTCTCCGCCCTCGATTTCGTAGCCGACGCAGACATCGAGTGTTTCGAGTCCGGTCAGCACATCGAGCTTGGTGAGGGCAAACGAGGTGAATCCGTTGACATCCGCTGCGTATCTGAGGGCCACGAGGTCTAACCAGCCACAGCGTCGGGGCCGGCCGGTCGTGCTTCCATATTCATGGCCTGCGTCGCGCAGGAATTGGCCGGTTTCGTCTTCGAGCTCGGTTGGGAAAGGCCCTTCTCCCACCCTCGTGCAGTAGGCCTTGGTGATGCCGATGACCTCGTCGATGGCGCTCGGCGGTACGCCCGAGCCCACGGGAACGGCCCCCGAGGTCGTATGGCTAGAGGTGACAAAAGGATAGGTTCCGAGACCGATGTCCAGAAGCGTTCCCTGGGCCCCTTCGAAAAGGACCTTTCTTCCTTCCCCGATCGCCTCACGGGCGATCTGGTTTGCCTCTCCGATATAGGGGCGCAGACGTTCGCCCGCGCCGCGCAATTCTTCGAAAAGTGCATCGACTTCGAAAGGTTCGGCGCCGTAGGACTCGAGGAGCAGATTCTTCTCGACGAGGTTGGACTCGAGTTTTTCCCGCAAGACGGTGTCGTCGATGAGATCGCGCACGAAAATCGAGCGCCGCGCGACGCGATCCTCATAGCAAGGGCCGATACCGCGCCCAGTGGTGCCGATGTGGGTGCCGTGGGCAGCCGCTTCGCGCGCTCCGTCCAGAACTCGATGGTAGGCGGCAATCACGCTGCATTCACCGCCGATTACGAGCTGTTCGGGACTTTCGAGGGCGCCGCGCTCGACCAATGCATCGATCTCATCGAGGCAGACGAGCGGATTGACGACCACTCCCCCAGCAATCACGCAGGTGACCTCGCGCCGTAGAATTCCACTTGGGATGTGATGAAGGACAGTCTTCACGCCATCGATCACGAGCGTGTGGCCCGCATTATTTCCGCCCTGGAAACGAACGACGAAGTCTGCAGACTCCGCGTAGAGATCCACGAGCTTGCCCTTGCCTTCATCGCCCCATTGGGCGCCAATCACCACTCGGGTTGTCATGTCGATTACTCGGTCAGAGTTCGGTTTGCCGGAAGATGGATTGAGCTGCTTCGACACCGCTCGCCGGGGGTTCCCATCCCTGCGCCATCAGGGCTTTTTCGAGTGCTCCGATGGCGATCAGGATATCCCCAGGGGCGATGTAGCCGATATGGCCGATGCGGATCAGGAAGGGTTTGAGATCGGCTTGTCCGCCCGCGATGGTCACGCCCTGCTCTCTCATATGACGCACGATTGCCGGCGCCTCGATGCCATCGGGCATTTTCACTGCCGTCACCGAATGAGATGGCGTTTCCGCAAACGGGGTCAGCCCGAGTGCCTCGACCGCTGCGAGCGTGGCACGCGAAAGAGTCGTATGGCGCTCGAAAACCGCTTCGAGACCTTCTTCACGCATCAGCGCGAGTACCTCGCGCAAGGCGAGTGTGACGCTGATCGCGGGGGTGAATGCTGTCTGGTTGTCTTTCTGTCGAGCACGCTCTCTACGAAGGTCGAGGTAGAATCCGTGATGATCCGTCTCATCGGCGCGCTCCCAGGCCCTCTCATTGGCGGCCACGAACGCCATTCCAGGCGGGGCACTGAACCCTTTCTGGCTGCCGCCGACGAGAATGTCGATCTCCCAATCATCCATCGGGATGTCGTGAACGCCCACGGCGGTAATTCCATCGACCGCGACCAGAACATCCGAATGTTCGCGCGCCAGCGCCGCGACCTCCTCGATCGGATGGTAGACACCGGTCGAAGTCTCACTTGCGCAGAGCGTCAACATGGCAGCGTCAGGATGCGCCTGTAGCGTGGACTTCACTTTCTCGAGATCGACGCATTTTCCCCATGGGACGTCGATATCAATCACGCGCATCCCGTAGGCTGCAGCAATCTTGCTCCAGCGCTCGCCGAATTTCCCGCCGCCGACGGCGATGACCGTGTCGTTTTGCCTGGTGAAGGTTCGGATGGCTGCTTCGAATCCGCCCGTGCCGCTGCAGGTCAACATCAGCACGTCATTCGAAGTTTGAAAGGCCCATGCCAGACCTTCGCGGACCTCACGATTCACCTCGGTGAACTCTGGGCCTCGATGGTGAATGAGGCTTTTGGCCATGGCCAGACGTGCCCTCTCGGGAACCTGTGTCGGTCCCGGGGCTACGAGATAGTGTTTCTTCATGGCAATTCCTGAGGCGACTCGTCACCCGATGGCTTAGCGTTGCTGCCATCGGGTGTCAATCTCGACTCATGCCGATACGAACTCGCCCTTCGCCGGATCACGGCGACATAGGCCGAGCATCTCGAGACCCAGAAGTTCGACCTGCACTGTGTGAATCGGCAGTTGTGACTCTTCGACAAGTCGATGAAGCGAGGCGCCGCCCGACTCGATGATGCCCAGAAGCTGCTTCTGTCGATCCGAGAGCTCGACTTCACGTATGCGAGCTGATTCGCCTTGTCTGTTTTGTTCCCAGCCCATCGAGGCGAAAATCTGCTCGGCGTTCCATACACATTCGGCTCCCTTTCGAATCCACGCATTGCAGCCGACCGAGAACCGGTCTTCTGGCGATCCAGGTACCGCAAAGAGCGGCTTGTCGAGCGCCCGCGCGGCCTCGGCGGTGATGTGCGTGCCTCCGCTCTCTCGAGCCCGCATCAGAAGCACGGCCTCGGAGAGCGCAGCAATGAGTCGATTTCTGCGCAGGAAGAAGTACTTGCGCACCCGTGCCCCCGCCGGATACTCGCTCAGAATCCAACCGCCCTCTTCGACCACTCGTTCAAAGAGTTTCCGATTGCGACGCGGTGTGGGTTGGTCGAGGCCGCTCGGCAAAATGACGATCGTTCGTCCCAGGCGATCGAGACAAGCTTCGTGTGAGATCGAGTCGATTCCGCGGGCGCCGCCGCTGACGAGCGCAGCCCCTCGGTCGACGAGTCCGTGGCAGATCTTCTTTGCGATACGGCACGATTCTTCGTCGACGGCGCGGCTTCCCACAACCGCCACTTCCCTGCCATTGGTTCCCGGCGTGCCGAGCCCGTAGATGAACTCGGGAGGGCTATCGAGCGTTTCGAACTCGCGTGGGTAGTCGGGATGCCCCGGCCACATCAGCCGGAATCCATCAGGTAATGATGTCGTTTCTTGCTTCCACGCCTGTCGGGCAGTCGTTTCGGCGTCATCGGGGTCGAGTCCCCGGCGCGTCGCAGCCCAGCGGCTCCATCGCATAAGCAATTCGTCTGTGAATCGATATTCGTCCATTGGATCCTCCTCTGTTGTCGAGAAGGTTTTCGGACGGGCCCCTGATTTCGTTGCGAGTTTTTTCGAAGGTCTCGCGTCTACTCTTCGACGCGAGCGAGGATGACCGTGATATTATCCGCACCACCATTGGCGTTGGCGCGATCGATCAGGTCACGAGCGAGGTCTTCGAGATCGTCGTGTTCGTCGATCGCCTCGAGGATTTCCCGATCGTTTACCATGTCGGTGAGTCCGTCACTGCAGAGCAGGAAGATGTCTCCGGGCTCTACGTCTTTGTAGGCGATGTCGACTTCGACCTCATCGGTCAGTCCACAGGCTCGTGTAATGACATTTTTATACGGAAAATGCTCTACGTCATCAGCCGAGAGGATTCCCATTCGCACATATTCATTGGCGAGGGAGTGATCTTCGGTTTGCTGAATCAATTTCCCGTCTCGAACGCGATAGGCGCGAGAATCGCCGATGTGTGCCAGGTACACACCGTCTTCGGTGAAAAAGCCCGAGACGATGGTGGTTCCCATCCCTTTGTAGAGTTCACTTTCTGAGGCAGCCTGGTAGACGGCGCGATTCGCAGTCCGTATCGCGCGCACCAGCCTGTATTCGTCGAGAGTCATCTCTCGCTCACCCTCGGCGAGCAGGTCCTCTCCATTCTCTTCGACGGACGTTTCACGGTAGAACTCCACCATGGCCTTGATGGCCATCGCGCTGGCGACTTCTCCCGAGCGGTGACCGCCCATTCCGTCGGCAACGACGCAGAGAGCCTCATCGCCTTCGGAAAGATAGAAGTCGTCTTCGTTGTGCTCGCGGGCGCTACCCACGTCCGTCATGCCGGCGCAGACGAGTTTCATACGAAATTCCTGCTATGCATCGGAATCATGAGAACCATAAACCAAGATGAGCACAGCCCGAAAGGGGAAATGCGTGCTTCGGGTCTTCGAGTATATCCGGGCAGGTCGGGAGCGTAAAGATTTCAACGGGTCTCTTTTTCTCAAAGAGCATCCTCGGCGTCGATCCCCTTTTCGTCGGCGAGTTTTTGATATTCCTTCGTCAGAAGCCACGCTACCACTCCCCAGACCAGGATAAGAACGACGTTCGTAATCGCAAATTCACGAATGTGGAAGCTGAGATAGGTCGTGCCCACGAAGACCACGAGTGCGCTCATTACGTCGCCCACTCGCACAAAGAAAGTGTCGATCGCCTGTTTGGCTTTGTACTTTTCTTCGCGACTCGTAGGCAGCCAGAGGATCGCTTTTGCGGTATTCATCACCGAGTAATCTGTGGCGTTCTCGGCCGTTTTTGCCCAGCGAAGGACCGTAAGTCCCACGCCGAAGGCGATCAGGCCGTAGACTCCGAACGCGATGACCGGCAGCGCGATAAGGATTCCCGCGATGCCGAGATATTTGACGATTCGAGAGACCACGAGGGCCTGGATCGCGACGGCAACAATATTGACGACGCTGAAGAACTCTCCATAGAACTTTCCGATGTAGGCATCGATCTCGACGGATTCCGATTGAGCAGCAGCCTCCTGAGCAGCCTCGAGAACGGCCTTCCCGAGAATATACTCCCCGGTCGTATTCACGAGGTTGAGCAGGATGAGCAGGAGTGCAATCAATCCCAGATACCTACTCTCCAGGACCAGCTTGAAGCCGCCCGTTCCACCCAGGCTTTCTTCGGCGTTTTCATGCATTCCCTGGGCGGTGAGCCGTCGGTCGAGAAGCCAGTAGATCCCGAGATGTGCGACCAGGATGACGGCGGAGATCTGCAACATCTCGTACGCGCCTACTCCGAGTTCGAAGAGGCCCGCCGCGATGGCAGAGCCGACAGGCGCTCCCACGGTCGCGCCGATGGCGATGACCGGGAAGAGGCGGGTTCCAATCCATTCGTCGAAGAGGTCGTTCGCGAAACTCCAGAACTGCGCGATGACCGAGAGGCTGAAGATTCCGACCCACACATAGAAGACGAATCCGAGATGCGGAATCATCGGGTCGCCTTCGGGACTTCCCTCGTTGAGATAGGCCAGGCCGTAGAAGATCTCGATGCAGACCACGAAGAAAATGGTGAGCCCGATGATCAGCTTGAGTCGGCTGACCTTGGAACTAAACCAGCTGTAGAGAGGCACATACCCAAGCAGAACGATGGCCTGCACGCCCGAGGCGTAGCTTTTCATTTCCGCCCCACCCGTCGCCAGAATCAGCGGTTCACGAACCGTCTTGATAATGTAGTAGGCAACCAGGATCAGGAAGAGGTTGAGCAGAAAGAGGGCTGTGTTCACAGCCTCTCCTTCCTGCACATCCGAAAAGAGCCTGAAGAGTTTCGAGAACGCCTTCTCGAGAACCGATGGTTCGCTGGACATGCAGGTGCCTTTGAGAAGGCAGAATGAACGGCAGGTCGTTCAGGCCAGAC
>CAYFTY010000119.1:0-8678 GCA_964346045.1 uncultured Bradymonadales bacterium
GTATCAGTTGAGTGAGCTCCATCAAGGACGCTTTGTCGTTGGCCACCCACACGGCCTCGGGAGTCGGACCGACGACCTCAACCTCTTTTCCAGTGCGCGAACCAAGTAGCTCGGCGAGCTGCCAGACCTGCGAAATCGCCATGTAGGGATGAAGCAAGACGCTCGAATGAAGGGCCGTCCACGAGGCCAACTGCTCGAAGGTCTCACCGTGCTGGCATGCGACCGTCACTGCCATCGGCCCGTCAAAAGGCTCGGCGATCAGCAACTGGGGTGCACCGAGTCCGAGCTCCTCACGACAGTAGGGCTCGTAGCCTTTCGAGACCGGAGTCACCGCAGCAAAAACATCGCCTGTCCGCGCTCGCACTCGTGCCCGGTGTTGGTATTGCTCCACACCTGGAATGTCGGCCACAAAGGGAATTCCGCTCACATCTTCGAGATGGAGCGTCGGTGCACGCTTGCCGGTCCAGAGATGGGTGTCTCGGGCGCGGACCGAATCGGCCACCTCTTCGAAGGCACCCCACGAGCGCGCGGCTTTGACCGACGCACGCATCTCGGAGTCATCTAAGATCGTACTGCGTCTCAAAATCGTCTCACTTCTTCTTGCCGAGTGCTTTCTTCATGCGCTCATCGAGCCGCACGGCCAGGTAGGCATCTAGAAATTTCGGATCCTCGAGGAGCGGGCAGCCGACCAATTCGATCCAGGTGCCCTGACCCTCGCCAGCGCTCAGGCGCTTTGGAAAAGGCTTTCGTGGCCACACCACGTTTTTGGAATCAGGGATCCAAACACGGGTCTTCTCATCGAGTGTCTCGACAATTTCAATATCGGCGGACGAGCCGCTTCGATAGTAGGGGTCGAGATTCACGATGGCGAGGCATTGCTCGTCACTGAGTTTCAAAAAGGCATGGGAGTTGTCAGTGAAGACGGCGTAGCGCCCCCGAATCTCTTCGTTCGCATCGGTGACGACCGCCTGGGTCTCACCGCCGATAATATCGATGAGCTGGGCATTCTGCGCGGGCACATCGACCTTCTCTCGACCGTCGACTGAGACGTAGAGTGGCTCGGCTGACATATTGAGAACATAGAGCTGGCCCTCTCCATAGAGAAGACTGCGATATCCGAAAAAACCTGTGCCGGCGACGACTCCCATCGCTCCGAGACCGAGCACCAGAACCAACACGCCCACAGCGATCATCAAGATCGTGCGTGGATTCCTCCGTCCGATTTCGAGTGAATCGAGCTCGCTCACTGCGGCTTCCCTCTTCGAGACGATCGAGTTTTACCACATCCCCAGGGTTTGTCAGAGTTTCTTGTCGCGGGGCAAGGCTCAGAGGAAGGTATCGTCGAACCAGAGCTCGTCGATTTCGGGAGCATCTTCGCTCTCGGCCGCGAGCGCTTCGAAGGCATCGAGCGTTCGCAGTTGGAGGTCGGTGACCGTACGTGCCATTCCTTTTTCGAAGTCTACCAGGAACTGAGCCTCTTTGATGGGTTCGATGCGACCCATGTCGACCGTCAGGGGATCGACGAATTTGCCGTCGATCTTGATGGCAAAGTGCAGGTGATGCCCCGTCGAACGTCCGGATGCTCCCACGCCACCGAGATATTGCCCTTGCACGACTTTCGCACCCGGTTCGAGCCCCTGGGCGAATCGCGACATGTGAGCATAGAGGCTTTCGTAGCCGTCGTGCTCGACCTTGACCAGACGGCCTGCAGCCCCGGCCCATCCCACAAAGGTGACGACTCCCTCGTCGACCGCAAGGATGCGTGTGCCACGCGGAGCCGCGTAATCCACTCCATTATGCATGCGCCATCGACGCAAAATCGGATGAAATCGCATGCCGAATCGGCTGCTTATGCGAACATAACTTGCTTGGGGGGCGCTGCGCTCGATCTGGTCGAGATGACCCGAGAGAAGATGCAATCGATGCGTCGCACTCTCGATCGTATTCGCCGTAATCTCCCCATGTCGGATGTCAGAAAGCAGGTGGACGAACGAATGAGTCACATGTCGCTTCGTACGACCTGCATCGAGCCATGCATGGTCGGGATGCAATCCCTCACCGTCCACATCGAGCGCATGGCTAACAGCCGGCGTGTGATGCGACCATGACCAAGAGAGCATGACCGTCACCATGGCGGCAAAGAAGAGCAATTTTGCGATATACTTCCAACTCACAGCAATCCCATCATACAATTCGGTCCAGACGACCGATGCTCTATGGCCTAGTCGACCCGAACCGAGTTTGCAAATCACTCACATCGAGCCGTGCCACTCTTTTGGATGATTTCACGCCGTGAATGACCGAGACGAACGCATTTTCGAGCCCGGGGAGATCTTCGCGCAACGCTACGATATCGAACGCCGGATCGGTATCGGCGGCTTTGGCTCCGTCTACCGAGCCCGAGATTCGAACCTGCGCCGCGAAGTAGCTCTCAAAGTTCTCGATGTATACGAAAGTGCCCCGAATCCGAGAGCGGCGCAACAAATCCGTAAGCGATTCGGTCGCGAGGCGATGGTTGCAGGAACGATCCAGCATCCGTCGATCGTGCAGGTCTACGACGCAGGCGCCACCGAGCATCGTGGTTGGGAGTGTCTATTTCTCGTGATGGAGCTCCTCGAAGGTTGGAACCTCGAAGACCATCTCTATCGCTTCGAGAATCTGGAACCGTCGCTCTTGCTGCCTCTCTACGTGCAACTCTTGCGCGGAGTGGCCGAAGGTCATCGCCGCAAGGTCATTCACAAGGACCTGAAGCCAGGCAACATATTCTACCACATGCCGCATACGCGCGACGCGAGGCTCGTCGTCTTCGACTTTGGAATCGCTCGTATTCTGCATGAAGAGCGATACACGGCGACGGGCCATCTCGTGGGAACGCCCCAGTATCTCGCCCCCGAGTACATCATCGACCAAACCGTCACGCCTCGCTTTGACGTCTACCAGTTGGGATTGATTCTCTGCGAATTATTGACCGGAGTACCGGTGGTCATACCGGCAGATTCATTCATTGGTACGTGTCAGGCTCACGTCACCGGTCTCGAGCTACCCGAATCCATCCTCGAGAGTCCGCTCGCACCGGTCATCAAAAAGTCATGCGCGAAAGAGCCTGAAGACCGCTATGCCGATGCAGGCGAGTTTGCAGATGCTCTCGAGGCGCTGGATACCTTTGACTTCTCGCTCGGTAGCGAGAGCAAAGACGAAGTCGACGAGCGAGTCGACCGATCGATTCCTGCACCGACGCTGCCTATTTCGGATGAGGCACGCGACCAGATTCGTGCCGATCGCTCAGAGCGCGGTCGGGACACCCATCTCTTCAGCCCTGACACCGCCGAGACGATCCGGGCAAGGCTCGCCCAGATGCGTTCCGAGAGTCCCGACGAAGAGGATCCGGCCGGCAACGACCATCAGAAAGTCAACGTGCAGAAAGGTCAGCGGGACCAACGCAAAGAACCCACCATCACCGCAGACGCATCGCCTGAACCAACGCCACCGCCCCGACCTCGCAGGTCGTTTCTGGTTGGGGTTTTCATCTTTCTGGTCGTGCTTGTGATACTCGGCTTCTACGTGTTGGGAGCCAGGTAATGGCGCGCGAGGGCTGGACTCAGAACCCCCGGTGGGGTGGATGGCCAGGCGTATTGGGGCGAGCGCTCGTGGTCTTCGTCCTCTGGCTACCCATTTTGATGGCCGTGGCGGCCGCACTCTTTTTGACAAGCCTCGCAAACCGTGTCCCCGCCGCCCCAAACCTGGACCTCTTGCAGGCAACCTATTCGTCGCGCGTAGAAACCCTCGACGGGTGGTATCTGGGCGGCGCGAGGGCCACGGGGCCGGTCCCACTGCATGAGCTGCCCGAACACGTGATCGGAGCATTCATCGCAGCCGAAGACGAGGACTTCTTCATCCATCAGGCGTTCCACGCCCGAGCCATCGCACGTGCCGCATACGAGAATCTGCGCGCTGGCGAAAAAGTTCAGGGCGGGAGCACGCTCACGCAGCAGCTCGCAAAGCAATTCCTCGGCGACGAACGCTCGTACGAACGCAAAATCCTGGAGCTCTTGATGGCCCGTCGCATCGAGGCGAGATACTCGAAGCGAGAGATCCTCGACGCGTATTTGCGTAGCGTCTTTCTCGGGCATCGCGCCGAAGGTGTGACCAACGCCTCATGGCACTATTTCGGCAAAGACCCGCGCGAGCTCACGCATCCCGAGGCTGCAACCCTCGCCGGGATTCTCCCTGCACCGAGTGCCTACAACCCTTTTGCCTCGATGGAAAACGCCCGACGCGAGAGAAATCGAGTCCTGCGGCGCATGCACGAGACCGGGATGATAAACACCGATGACCGACGACGTTGGTCGGAGTCGGATCTCGTGGTCCGCGATCGCAGTGAGGCGTCTCAGACCGAATCCAGGCGCATGCCTGGCGTGGTCGCCACCGGCCGCAGGCTGCTCAAAGACCGATACGATGGAAACGCGTGGGCCAACGGTGGCATCCGCGTCGTCATGCCGCACCGGCCTACGACACAAACGCTCGCGCGGCGCGCCCTGCGAGAGAGTGTGCGATCACTCGATCGCAGGCAGGGATATCAACCCGAAGGGCGCGTTCTCGACCGATCGAAATTCGACGAGCGGGCGCGCAAACTCGACTCACGCATACGCCTCTGCCGGGTCCTGTCGGTCCAGAGCGAAGCCGTGGCGGTGCGGTGCGGTGACGAAGATGCGACCATCGGTCGCGAATCCAATGAGTGGGTGATTCCCGACGAGACACCCCGCCACTACAAACGCCCCGCCGAGTTCGAAACTTTCGAGAACGCGTTGCGCGTCGATGATGCGTTGCTCGTCGACATGTCGGGTCCAGAGCCGATCGTGGTGACATGGCCATCGTATCAGGGATCGATTCTGGTGAACGACTCTCAGACCGGGTACGTGCGAGCTTCAGTCGGCGCTTTCGACACCGAGGAGAGCGCCTTCGACCGCTCGTATCAGGGCTGCCGTCAACCCGGAAGCGTCTTCAAACCCATTGTCTATGCCGAGGCACTTTCATCGCGCATCACGGCTGCGACCATGCTCAGCGACGTGCCCGTCGAGGTCGACACCGGGCGCGGCGGAGTCTGGAAGCCCCGCAATGCCGACCGCGATTTCAAAGGATACGTCACACTCGCCAACGCTCTCGCGTGGAGTCGAAATATTCCGACGGTCAACTTGATGCACCACATCGGGGTCGAAGGCGTCGTCGCCAGGGCCCGCAAGCTCGGAGTCGAGTCGACTCTCGACCCCACGTCGTCGATGTCTCTGGGCTCGAGCTGTCTCGCGCCGTATGAGATCAATCGGGTCTACTCGGCCTTTCAACGAAAAGGACTCGGGGTCGACGTCGAGCCTCTTGCGTATTTCGTGCGACCCGACGGGCTCATCGACCAGGACACCCTGCACTCTGGCAGCCCCCACTGGTCGCTCGCAGCGCGGCTCGACCGCATGGCGACCATCACTGCGCCACCCCGAAGCGGAGTCACCGAGAACGTCGCATTCATCATGCTCGACCTTCTGAGGCGCGTCGTCACCAGCGGAACTGCCCGCGAATTGCCTGATGAGTGGCTCGTCGCCGGCAAGACCGGTACGACCAACGAATTCGACGGCTGGTTCGTCGGCTTCGACGGTGAATTCACCGCGACAATCTGGGTCGGGAGCGACAAGAATGATCGCCCGCTCGGAAACGGCGAGCATGGCGCGACCGTGGCGCTGCCGGTCTTCCAGAAGTTCTATCAGCCCTATGCGCAACTCGCCGAAAACGGCGATGTGACCTGGCCGGGAGAACCCCCAATAGGTGTCGAATACGTGTCCATCGATCCCGGAAGCGGATTACGCTCTCGACCACATCAGTGGGGCGTCCCCTACGCGTTCGTCAAAGGTACTGCACCCACGGCACTCGCACCGACTCGCGGCACCAAACAAGCTCAGGAGATCGATTCGTTGATGTACGACTTCTAGCGGATCCACCCTCTTTGATGTCGTCGTGTTCTTCGACGCCCAGCCCGGCCGTCTGAGCTGCTCAATGGTCGAAGCGACGCAGGTCAGCGCCTCGAAAAGCCTCCCAGGACGGCGTCTTAATCATGTCCTCTTCAGTCTCGGGAAGCTCGAACCACACATGCTCTAGAGCCTGATGACTTCGAACGACATGAAACTCCTGGGTTGGCATGAATCCCTGACCGATGAGCGCACGGCGCTTGCCGTCGTCGGATTGGACGATATCCAGGATCACCACCGCGTGACCCGGTGAGCCCGGCGCGACGAAAAAATCGCCCGGACGGGCTTTGGAGGGCGCGGTGCGACGGCTGTCGCGATGCAACGAGCGTGTCCCCGCGTAGGTGAAAAGATGCCCGAGATACGCCTCGAGCGCATCACGTCCGCGGCTCGTCGTACCCGTATTTACGCGACGAACCAGCGAGCCCGCGACTCGGAAGCGCTCTCCCTGAGACCATTGCTGCCATGTCGAAAGATCACCGCTCGTAAAGTGATAGGCAATCGCGTCGGGCCGTGACTGCGACCAGAGCCACTCGGCGTGCAATCGAATCGCCGAGTCGGCGCATTGCTGATGCCGCAGGACATTGAGGTAGATCACTGCAGCCGAGGGACTCGCGAGCCGGCGCCCCGACCTCGCCAGGACATGTTCGCGGTCGAGGCGCAACGGCAGACCGCGCAGCCACGCTCCGAATGAACCCGTCTCGAGATCGATTCGCGTGTAGCCCTCTGGAGGCTCAAACGCCTGCTCGAGGCTCGTCAGACGCGGAGTGTCGCGCTCTTCTTCCATCCACCCGTAGGCGGCAAAACGCTCGGGCCCCGGCAGGGGAGAATCAGGCCCGGGTTGAGCTATTCCCGGGCCCGAGGTCAGAACGAGGAACGCCGCGGCCAACATCAGAGCCAATTTCTTCATGCTTCTTAGAACGAGCGCTTCGCATTCTGGATCTAAAAACCTCCGCTGCGATGCACCGGTCTTGGCATCTTTTGCATTGGTATGAGAGAGTGGAGCGGAGGAAGGGAAGTATGCTGGAAACAATTCTCACTTTTGTCGAAAATGCGAGTTTTCTCGCCATTTTCAACCAGGTATCAGGGATGTCGACGACGAATATCGTCGCACTCTTCCTCGTGTCGAAGCCGGTCTTCATCGTGGCTTCGCTCTTCTTTCTCTGCGTGCCGCAGGCCCGAAGCCGAGTCTCCGGATATTTGGAAGGCTCGTCGACCGACCCGCTCCTTCTGGTCAGCGAAGAGCCTCGCAAACTGCTGAAATGATCCGCCTCACATCACGACGTCGCAGCGCTCGGTGACGGACGCGCTCTCCTGGTCGTCGCAGTCGTAGACCTCTTTGTTCGGGTCGACGGTCGCACTCACCGTGACGTCGCGCCCAAATTTGGTCGTATCGACCGTCCAGGTGGCCGTGAAGCTCTCTTCCTGACCAGGCATCAGTGCTGAACTCGTTCGGACCGTGGCAAATTCGACTCCGTCGCCATCGAGTACGATCGGCACATTTGCCGGGACGGGCTGGGTACCGTCATTGCGCACCGTGAGTCCGACCTCGACCGCCATCTTATTCGAGCATTGGTCGCCATCGACCGTGAGTGCCGTGATCGCGAGATCGGGCGTGCTGAAGGCAATATCTGCCCCATCTTTCGTATTCTCGTTGTCGTCCTCAATACACTCGTTGATGGTCTCGTCAGGATCGGCGATCGCGCCGAGCGTGAACCCATCGTTCGCCCACGATTCGGGCACCGTGAAGGTGACCTCGATGACGTCGGTCTGCCCCGGCAATAGGCGGGTCATGATCTGCACGTCCTCGATGGTGGTGGTCGTACCGCCGCTTTCGCCATAGATGCGAATGGGTGTTCCAGCAGCTACACCGAGGGCTCCCGCGTTGGTGACGGTGACGCGAATCACGACTTCGCGGGTATCTCCACATCCCGTGCCACGCGCCTCTACGCTCTCGACCACGAGATTGGGCGCGTCGAAGAGGCCGCCCGGTTGGATGTTCTGGCGGAAGTTGTTCAAGCGACCGTTCCGCCAGTTGATATCGGGCGTCGCCGGTACCGTACCGTCTTCGTTGATATTGGTGACCGAATACGCGTGCTGATTCCAGATACGACGCGTTCGCACCCAGTTATCACCCGGATCTTGAATCACCTTGATTGCGTCGGCTGTATCCGACGGAACGACAATTTCAGAGTTGCCGTCGTTGTCGACATCGGCCACGAGCGGCATTTCGATGCGGGTATTGCTGTTATGCGTGGGATCGTCGTAGAGGACCATGCCGGTGGTGCCGTCGAAAATCTTGAAGTTATCCTCATCGGCATAGACCATCTCGGCCTTTCCATCGCCTTCGAAATCGAAGACCGACGACGCTGTCACGCGGCTCGAGCAATCCCGGTTGGGAGTAGCCCACAATACACCGCGTGCCACGCAGCCCTCTGCCATCCAGTCGTCGACGTCGCAGTCCATGTCCATCACGGTGTAGAAGTCTGCCGCAGCCGTGCCAATTTCGGGGCGTCCGTCGCCGTCAAAATCGGCGACCGTCGGGGGTCCACTTTCGTTATTGGCGCAATCGTCTTTGATGATCTCCTGCTTCCAGAGCAGCGTGCCGTCGTGATTCAACACGAACGCTTCGCCGCGTCGAATGATGATGATCTCGCCCTCGGGATCCCC
>CAYFTY010000120.1:0-8668 GCA_964346045.1 uncultured Bradymonadales bacterium
CCACCCCAATATTGCGAAGGCCGTACAGGTCATGAATATGGGAGTACCCGAACCCGGACGATACTTTGACAAGGATGGAAATGAGGTCGATATCTGGGGAAATCCAATTTGAGTCGTCTGCACGATCTCAAAGAAGGTAGGTATCTATGCCGAGCCGCATCAAATATCTCTTTTTGCGTTGCTCTTTCTGGGGCTGGCGCTGCTCTCAGAGCGCTGTGCGCACGTGGGCGTAAGGTCGAGTTCAAGCTGTCGCTTTTCGATTGGCTCCTCTATATCGTGGGTATCCTCATTCTTCTCCTCGCCTCGCTCGGGTCGTTTTACTCCATGAACGATGGTGATGACTGAGTGAAACGAAACGAGACACCGCTTTGCTGACGTTGGGAGCCATCACGTATGAGCTTTGACGAAATCACCCAGAGTATCGTGGTTGCCATCGAGGCAACCGGTGTCGCGATCATCGTGATCGGCATACTGATCGCGATGGGTTACTCGTTGTACAAGATCGCTTTCGAACATGATTTCCGAAATGCTTTCAACTCTTTGCGGCACGGGATTGGACGCTCGCTCTTACTCGGCCTCGACCTCTTGATCGCATCCGAGATCATGCTTTCGATCATGGCCGAGACGATCGAGAGCGTGACCGTGCTCGGTATTACCATCCTGATAAGAACCTTCCTGAGCGTCACCCTCGAAATCGAGATCGAAGGTGTCTTGCCCTGGCGTCGAAACGAACAAGAAGAGTGACCTTCTGAAACGGACTCGGATTCCGCGATGGCGAAAAACAGGTACCGGGAGACCTCGTTTCCGAGATTTCATGGGGGTGAGGCGAACTTCAGGTCAGTCAAGAGAGCCACCGACAGACGGTCTCATAGACCTCGTTGCGAGCGAGGAGGTCGATATGTCCGACCCCTTCGGCGATCCAGGTGTGACCTTCCCCGAAATCGAGCGTGAGGGCTGGGTCTTTGTGGATGCCCAGCGCGCTGTCGACCGGAACCAGGCCATCTCCAGCAGCTCTGGGAATCGATCCGGCCACCGCAAAAGAGGCAACACCGTCTGGCAGCGGCACCGGACTTCTGAGATCGGCGGTCTTTTCGAATCGGTCGCGCCCCCGCCAGTGCTCTTCGAGCACATTTCCAAAACGCAGGTCGGTCACCCCGGCGCTGCGAATCTTGCCGAGCCTGGCGAGCGGCGCGCTGTAGCGATTCGTGCCGAGCAAAAGGTCGATCCAGTTGCCACCGCGCTCGAGCGGTGCTCCGTGGTGAGGTGTCCCGAGAAAGACCATGGATTGGAGCGACTCGCGCCAGCCGTATCCCTCGATCTCGGCCGATCTGCATGCGCTGCGCGCGACGAGGCCTCCCATGCTGTGAGCCAGAATGATGATCTCTTCGACCTCGACGGGCCACGCATCAACGAGCTGCTGCAGCATGGCAGCGAGAGCTTCGCCGTTGAGAGAGATATGAAGACCCGAGTTATAAAGCACATCGATTCGGGTCGCATGGAGTTCGCGCGCGAGAGCCTTGGCATGGTCATGCCCATCGCGAAGCCACTGTCGATCGTTCATCGAAGAGCCGTGGACCGTGAGCAGAATCCGGTGGCGTGCATCGGCCACCTCGGACTCGACGCTTTCGGGATCTTCGAGATGCAGCGGATGGGCGTCGTGTCGAAGCTGCATCTGGATCGCCAGAGGATTTTCAGTCTCGACCAGATAATCGCCGAGCACGCCGTTGACGACCGCAAGAAGGGCCGCGTGTTCTGAACCCGGCGTGCTTTCTCCAAGTAGTGGTTCGAGCTGTGCCAGGGCCAGGTCGATGCTCGCACCCACGACGCCCGTGATGCCCCTCATGCCGCTGTAAAGAACCCCTGTCACCAGAGACGCGGGCTTCTCGAGTGGACTTCCAAGCACCCGAGGGCCGCTGCCGATCGTGCGATGCATCTCTTCGACAAGTCCCATCACGCCCCGGGTAGCCTCGACGGCGAGTCGACTTGCCCCTCGTAGATCGTTGACCTTGTTGCGGGCTTTTTTCGTCATCGGGCCTCTCGCTGGTAAACCATCATGACAGGCCTCGTCGCCAACTACCAATGCGACTCGTGGTCTCGCGACCATGGCAGGCTTTCCTGATGGTCTCGCAGCGCCACGTGGAATCACGAGTTTTTCGTATCGCCTGAAACCGCCTGAAACCCAGCTCGGCGAGTTTGACGAAAACACAACCGGGTCCATACCTTGCCCCTATTCAAAAAAGCGTAGGAGGCATTCGATGAGCGAGTTTGAAAAGGGCACGAGAGTTCGGATCATCGGCGGCAAAGACAAAGGCAAGACCGGCGAGGTCTTCTGGTGGGGAGAATCGAAGTTTGGCGACGGTATGCGCGCCGGTGTTGCCGGCGACGACGGCGAGAAATACTGGGTCGACGAAAAGGACCTCGAGCTTTTCAGCAAAGCAGCCACCCAAACGCCTACACCCTGGGTCGAGCCCCACCCGCGAGATGGTGAGTACGTCGAAAAACACGAAAACGGCCAGGTCGCAGTGCAGGGTGAGTACGTCGACGGCCTCAAACACGGCGTGTGGAAGGCGTTCTGGCCCAACGGCCAGGTCAAACAAGAGTATCACTGGGAGCGCGGCCTCAAACATGGGCCCGAACTCGACTGGAGCGAAGACGGAACGCAGATATGCGAGGGCGAAAACGACCACCACGTGCGCAAGGGAACGTGGACCTGGTGGTACGCCGACGGCACCTACAAACATGCGTATAGCTACGATGACGAAGGTAACACGCACGGACCCTACAAATGGGATACCGAAGGCGGCGAGCCCCGGGCGCGTGGTGCCTTCTGGCACGGAAAGCGTGACGGCGATTGGGAATGGCATCACGAGCCCAACTACGAGCGCACGATTCGCGGATACCGACGAGGGTCCAATCACGGCGAGGAGGCCGGCTGGTACTACGGCGGACAGCTCGCTTATCGACGCTTCTATCACAACGGCTACAAGCACGGAGAATTCGAGGAGTACTACGAAGACGGCTCACCGAAATCCAAAAGCTCGTGGCAGTGGGGCGTGCCGGTTGGAGAGCATCATTCGTGGACGCAGGACGGCGAGGAGAATGTCGTCTCGTACACCGACGGTATCTCTGAGCTCCCATCCCAAAAGAAACTCGAGAAGCTTCCCAAAAAGCTCGAGAAGGCTCGTGACGAGTGGGCCAAAAAAGATGCGATCGATGATCTCGTAGAGTACGGCGAACGCGCAGCACTCGCCTATTATATCTGGAAGAACGACATCTACGACGTTGCTGCCGATCCTCATCTCTGGGAGCTCATCGCCTCAGGTCTTGCAGGTCTCTTCACGGGCGAAGACGTGGTCGAGTTCTTGAAGACCGCACATAGCGATATCAACGGTGCCCATCTGCCCTACTGGCAAGGGCGCCTCGACCATATCGTGATGCACGTCTACGCCCGCGATCCCAAGCCGATCGACGAAGCATGGGAGTCGCTTCCAGACCACAGCAAAAAAGGGGTCGCATTCGTGCGCGCCCGATTCGGAAAAGACGTCGGTGACGTACTCGCCGACGAGATGGGAGCGCTCGCCAAGAAGCACGCAAAAGATTACGGCCTGAGAGAGTCTGTGCTCTGGCCCGCCGAAGATGGAGTCATCGAAGAACGAACCATCTTTGAACGACCTTTTCGTAAGCCGACCGAGCACTTCGATGCATTCATCGAGATCTTCGGAGGCGTCGAACGTTGGATCGAAGCCCTGCGACCCTATGCGCTCGAAGAGTCACAAGAGGCGGTATCGCGGGTGCAATTTCCAATCTTTCGGCATCTCGTCGAACATGCCGGTGTCGACGAGATGATCAAGCTCTGCGAAGGCATCGCGCTGGACAATTTCTCGCAGGACCTCATTCACGAGGCGCTCTGGGATTGGCGAGGCGACGACGCGGCGACGATGACGAAAATCGCGTTGGGCGTCGACGACGACGGCCTGCGCAAATGGCCGACGGTATGTGCCGCAGTTCTCAAGCATCACGAAGAAGGCAACGAGATTCCGCAAGACCTCGTCGATGCATTCGTCATCGGTACCGAGAGCCCGACATACACTTCGAGTTGGGCCACGCCCGACGAACTACCCGAAGGGTTTCGTTCGAATCCGCACCATCTGGCCACGTATCTCGACCTCGGGCCTGGCGGCAGCACTCCGCGTGTAAGCCGGGTACACGAGGCATTCGCCGTGCTCGACCAAGAGCAGGTGCGGGCGATCTTCGACCGCTATCTCGAGTCGGATTACGGCAAAATTAAGCCGGTTCAGTACCTCTATCTGGTCGATGACAAGGAACTCTGGGGGCGTCTGATCGGGCTCGCCGAAGAGGACAACTACGGTCATCAACCCCGCGTGGCGTGGGGCTTTGGTGAGGTCGGTTTGCCGATCGTGCCGCAACTGATCGAGGCACTCGAGCGAGCGTCTACCAACGATTTCAAACAGGCCTGGAAGCAGGCGATCGTGGTGGCGCTTTCGCAGGCGGCTACGAAGGGCGAAGAGATACCCGAAGAATACGACGAGTATATCAGCTTCGGGATTGCTCGTGCCGCTCGTGACTACGGCTACATCCAGCCGTATCTACAGCGCCTTCTCTACCATTTGCCGACCGAACGAGCCGTACCAATCATCGAAGACGCGTTCGGCAAAGAAACCTACTTCTGGCGCGCGCTTGCGGTCGTACCGTGTCATCCGACCCGGGAGCTCGTCGAAAGGGCGGCAGCGCGCGTGCTCGAGCTCGAAACGACAATGGACCATGAGAAAAATCGGGCGCTCGGAGTCTTCTTGAAGAACCTCGAAAATCCGCGCGAGTGGGTGAAGTGGTTCTTGCAACATGGCGCCGGCGGTGCCTGCAAGAGCGGACTCGAGTCAGCCATCGGCTATCAGGAAATGAACGAGCTCGAAAAGGAACTCAGCGAAGCGGGGGTCGAAAAACCCAGAGAACTCGACGCCATCGACCGGGTCCTTGCACTGGCCGAAAAGCGCGGCAACGAGGGCGAGAAGTTCTATCTACTGCGGCGGCTCGAAGACACCGAGACTAAGACGCATAACGTACTGGGAGGAGCCGCACCGGGAATCGGCGCTGATCGATGGCCGACCTTCGACGATGAGCCGATGGCTCACCTCTTCACGCTCGACCTGGAGACCATGCCCGAGCTCGCCGAGCATTACGATGCCCGCACGATCTCGGTCTTCTGTGCACAGCCCGATTTCAACGAGGCCTGGGAGCCTGGCACCGATTGGACCGCGGTCGTCTTCACGACCGAAGAACAACTCGCAGAGGATATTGAATTACCCGAAGACGTCGAGGCCGAGCACGAAGCGACCTTCGAGGTAGTCGCCGTTCACGCCGACCTCTCGGACGAGACGATGCGTAAGGAGATCTGGCAGGCGGGCGCCCGGGTACTTGGCGATCCCATCTGGTTGCAGAGCGACGAGTACCGGGGCGACTTCATCATGCAGTTCGACGCGTCGTTCTGCTACATGAACCTGGGCGACAGTGGTGTCATGTATGTCTTCGCTGATACCGCCTTCTGGCAGTGTTATTGAGCCTTACGCGCGAGGCGACACAAGGTCTCGGGGTACAGCCTCTTCCCTATGGAAATTCTGACGGCACGTTCGAACGCGATACCGTCACCGTGCATACGATCGTAGACCCGACGTCACCCGAAGAGTAGTATCTCAGCGCCACCGTATTTCTCTGGATAGAATGATCATGTCACGTACGTTCCTTCTGCTCATTTCGCTCGCAGCGCTTACCATGGCCATCTCCGGTTGCGGAGAGAGCGATGGCGACTCGGCGGAGAATAATCCCAATAATACAGGCGCCAACAACGCCAATAACGTCAACAACTCGGCACCCGCGATGCGTCTCGAGCCGAGCATCGATATCAACGCGTGTTCGGTATTCTCGAACGTGGATCTCTCGGAGCTCGGACTCGAAGAAAAACGCCGCGGCGGCAGCGTGGTCGGTTTCGCAACGATGCGCGAGCTGCAGCCCTCCTGTGACTTCAGGCTGGGTGACACCATGTTCGTGGATGTCCAAATCGCACTCGGTGAAACCTATCTGGCAGGTGATGATACCGCCGAGGTGGGTGAAGCCGCGCATTTTAGCACCAACATTGCCGGAGACCCCGAGCTCGTTTTTCTTTACGAGGATCGCAGGTACACCGTGACGACGGATGGCGTGGGAGACATGACGACCGACCGCGAAAGTCTGATCGACTACGCCGAGCGCATCATCGCGAACGAGCCCAATCAAACCGGTCTCTTCGATGATCTTTCGACCGCCGAATTCGCGGGCGGACCGGCGGTATTTCCCTGTGATCTCATCGACACCCAACAGGTCGCTACAGACGCTGGCTTCAGCACCTATCTCGTGTATCCGATAGAGAGCAGCGTCAATCTCGAATCTGTGTCTTGCCTCGTTCAGGGAGATGACTTTGACGATCTCGAAACGGTCCAGTTCGTCTCAGAGGTGGGGCCCTGCACGATGGGCGCATCGCCGGGCGTCGAAACCGAAGTCGAAGGACGTACCGCATGCGCGGCTCCAGGCGTCTCCGGCATAGGCCGGGAGTTGGTCGTCGATATGTCCGGATATTTTCTGGTGCTCAGTACACTCCAGGAGACGCCCCAGGAGGACGTCGACGAACGCCTCGAGGAGCTCGCCGTCACCATCATCAACCAGCTTTCCTAAAAGGCGAGCCGCTCAATTCAGGCGTTTCACAAGGCCGGACTCGCAGCCGGAGGCGTCGACAACGGCGGGCCGGGCATTCGCGAGGAGTACCATCCCGAATATTACACGGCCTTCGTGCTCGACCCCGACGGGAGATAACCCGTTCGGTGGCGCGTTTCTGCGTAATTTCGAGGGTGACTACCGCGCCGACGATTCGACTGTGAAGCGAATGCTGGCTGAAGTTGCCATCGATGCCCGAGACAGCGAAGTCTTGAAGGGCTATGGCTTTGAAGACCTCGATGCAGAGAGCATCTCGCAGTTCAGGAATCTCTTTAAATCGACCTCGCCGGATCACCCGTTTCTCGTCGGTTCAGATGCAGAATTGCTTCGTTCGCTGGGAGGAGCGCGCCGAAATCGCGACACGGGTGACGACGAACTTACCGTAGCCGGTCTGTTGATGTTCGGCTCGCTGGTGAGCATTCGCGAGCGTTTCCCCCACTACAACCTCGACTATCAAGAGCACGAGGGTGAGGCAGACCGTTGGGTTGAACGCGTGACGACAGACGGGCGATGGGCAGGAAACCTCTTTCAGTTCTATCGCAAAGTGCTCTCGAAGTTGACCGCCGACCTGCGGGTTCCCTTTGAGCTAGACGACGAACTCCAACGCATCGATACCACTCATGTTCATGCAGCCGTTCGAGAAGCGCTCGTCAACACTCTGGTCCATGCGGACTACGATGCGACCACGCCCATCCGAATCGTGAAGCGCGAGAGTGTGTTCGAGTTTCGGAATCCAGGTCGGCTTCGTTTACCCAGGGAGCAGGTATTCGAAGGGGGCATGAGCGACTGTCGCAACCCGGCGGTCCAGACCATGTTCCAGATGATCGGAGCCGGAGAGAAAGCAGGCTCGGGTTTTCCGACCATTCTTCGGGCATGGGAAGAACAACAGTGGAGATCTCCGAGGCTCGAGCAAGACATCGAAATCGAGTGCACGACGTTGACGCTTTCATTCACGAGCCTCTTGCCCCCTGAAGCCGTCGAAGGGGTTCGTGAGTCCGTCGGCGCTGATTTTAGCGAATTCGGTCACCACGCGCGGGCCGTGCTCGTGACGGCGTGGGTCGAAAATCACGTCACACATGAGCGCCTGATGCAGGTCCTCGACGTTCACTCCCGTGACTTGACGTTACTGCTTGAGAGGCTTGTTCAGGACGACGTGCTCGAACGGCTCGGCACGGGTCGGGGCTGCTATTACAGGTTTTCGGAACGTCTGAGTGCTTCTGGGGCGAGCTCCCCTACTAAGGATTCGAGCTCCCCTACTAAGGATTCGAGCTCCCCTACTAAGGGTTCGAGCCCCACTACTAAGGATTCGAGCTCCCCTACTAAGGATTCGAGCCCCCCTACTAAGGATTCGAGCTCCCCTACTAAAGACGCAGACTCACGTGAGAACGAACCAAATTTCGAGTTGTTGCGTGAGATTGCCCGACCGATTCGCGACACGAGTCGGGCGAAGCGAAAAGGATGTAGAGGATGTGCTCATCAAGTTATGTGCACAACGTCCGCTTGGACTCTCGGAGCTTGCTGCCCTGGTCGGTCGGAAGCCTAAAGGACTCAGGGACAAGTATCTCTCAAGGATGGCGGCTGAAGGGCGTCTGCGAATGCGATTCCCCGAGAGAATCTCACACCCCCGTCAGCAATACATTACTATCGACGACGAAGTAATCACCGACGAGGAGGAGAACTCCGATGGCTGATGTCGAACGACGACCTCACGATGCCTGGAGTGCCTCACACTCATCGTCCTCGAGAATCCGTGGAAGTTTTTGTGGAGTTATTTGATGCGACCGAGGGTTGGCTTAAAGAACTTTCAGCCAAGATCGTAGCAGGGCAGGGCGAGTACAATAAGTCGTATTCGTACCCATTTTGATTGATATGGGTACGTATTCACTGCAGGTAACGTGCCCTATCA
>CAYFTY010000121.1:0-8636 GCA_964346045.1 uncultured Bradymonadales bacterium
CTGCGCGCCCTCGCGCAGGAGCGTGCGCGCGCAGGCCTCGAGGGTGGCGCCGGTAATGAGCTTTTCGAGAATGAGAAATCAGCGCTCGAGAGCTTTGGGGGCGATGCCCCAGGAAAGCTTCGTAAGGTGCGCTTTGCGGTCAAGACCGGTGAGGTCTTCGACAGCTTGAGTGGAGATTGAGGTAGTGCGCATCTTGAGTGCTTGACACGTGGTTGTCAGGTGGCTAAGGATACGCGCCCTTTTCGGGCCGGCGATGTGAAGACTCGCATCGTCGATATTTTTTGTATGGCGCCGGCATGGTCGGCGTGGATTCGGAGCGGCGGTATACAGCCCGTCGACACGGAGAGTCCCAAATGAGTTTATTGTCGGATAAGTACAACACGGAGATTACTCCAGCGCTGATGGAAGAGTTCTCGTATGGCAATCCCATGCGTGTGCCCAAGCTGGAGAAGATCGTCGTCAACATGGGACTGGGCGAAGCGGTTCAGAACCCGAAGATTATCGAGTCGGCCGTCGAAGAACTGCGATTCATCACCGGGCAGCAGCCCATTGTGACGCGCGCTCGACGCTCGATCGCAACCTATAAGTTGCGCGAAGGCATGCCGATTGGTGCGAAAGTAACGCTGCGTGGCGAACGCATGTTCGAATTTCTCGAGCGTTTGATTTTCGTCGCGCTCCCGCGAGTTCGCGACTTCAAAGGTGTGAGCGACAAAGCATTTGACGGCCACGGAAACTATTCGTTGGGCGTCAAAGAACAGATTATTTTTCCCGAAATCGACTACGACAAGGTCGATAAAGTTCGCGGCATGAACATCACGTTGGTGACGACCGCCGAGGATGATGATCAGGCTCGAAGCCTCTTGCGTGGCTTCGGAATGCCGTTCGAGCGCCGACGAGAAGAAGAGATGTCAGCCGAAGAGGCTGCATTGGCCAAAGCCGAGGCCGCCCGTCAGGCTGCCCAGGCGGATGCCGAAGAGGAATGAGTGTTCGCCTTTCGAGGCGAAATGAAATGAATTGAGTCCGACACATGAGACGGCTTGGCCGTCAGGAGAAAGATTGTGGCTCGTAAAGCACTGATCGCGAAGGCGAAGAAAAAGCAGAAGTTCAAGGTTCGGGAGTATAACCGCTGCCCGCTCTGCGGACGTTCACGTGGATACATGCGTAAATTCGACATGTGCCGTATCTGCTTCCGAGAGCTTGCCCACAAGGGCGAGATTCCGGGTGTCGTCAAAGCGAGCTGGTAAATATTATTCACTGGATGGTTTTTCGGCCTTGATTGCGCCGCATAACCGAAGGGACAGGCCAGCGCCGACGAAGAATGAACGCCTACGTGGGTGTTCTGTGGCTCTTCGAGTCGACTTCGCTCGAGGCTGCTGGAACCGTTTCGAAGGAGAAACACGATGCAAACCACTGTTGATCCCATTGCGGATCTACTGACGCGAATTCGCAACTCGCTGACGGCTCGGCACAGTCAGGTCGTCATCCCGGGCAGCAAGATCAAGCTCGCGATCGCGCAGATTCTGGAAAAGTACGGGTACGTTAAGGGCGTGGAATGGAGCGACGAGGGACCCCAGGGTCAGATCGTCGTTCAACTCGGATACGACCGAGATGACGTGCCCCTCATCCGCAATCTTCGTCGGGTGAGTAAACCATCGCGCCGTGTCTACGTCGGAGTCGACGATGTCCCCGAGGTCTTAAATGGCCTGGGCCTCGCGATCATGTCGACGTCGAAGGGTGTGATCACCGGTGCCGAAGCGCGCGCTGCCAACATCGGCGGCGAAGTGCTCTGCACGGTATACTGAGCACGACGGAGGATTGAGATGAGTCGCATTGGAAAACAACCCATTCCCGTCCCCTCGGGAGTCGAAGTCAAGATCGACGGACAGCAAATTCACGTGAAAGGACCGAAAGGCGAGTTGCGCCGTGAAGTCTCTGACGTGGTCAGCATCGCTCTGGAAGGCGAAGAGGTGATCGTGAGTCGTCCTGACGACTCGCGTCAGGCTCGAAGCCATCAGGGGCTGGTACGCAGTCTCGTCGCCAACATGGTGGACGGTTGCGCCGAAGGATTCACGCGCGAGCTCGAAATCAACGGTGTCGGGTACCGAGCTGAACAGCTCGGGGACTTCATCCGCTTCGATCTTGGATACAGCCACCCGATCTTTTTGGAGTTGCCTGAAAAGGTCGACGCCAAAGTCGAGCAGACGGCCATTGCCTTGATGAGTCCCGATAAGGAGCTCGTGGGTCAGATCGCTGCGAAGATTCGGAGCCTTCGTCCACCAGAGCCTTACAAAGGCAAAGGGATCAAGTACAAGGAAGAGCGCATTGTGCGTAAGGTCGGTAAGGCCGGTGGCGCGTGATTGGCTGTGTGTGAGAGCCGCTTTCGAGCGCGTTCTTACCCGAGGAGATATTGGATATGAGAAATAAGAAAGAACGAAATAACCGCCGGCTTCGCCGCAAGCGTCGGATCCGGAATAAGGTCGAGGGCTCGGGTCGGCGCCCGCGACTCACAATTTATCGCTCGAACCGTCATATGTACGCGCAGATCATCAACGACGAGACCGGTCATACGGTTGCGTCGGCCTCGACGAAGGACCCCGAGCTGGTGTCCGATCTCGACGGGAAGAAAAAGCGTGACCAGGCGGTTGAAGTGGGCAAACTCGTCGCGACGCGCGCAAAAGAAGCGGGTATCGAGCAGGTCGTATTCGACCGCAACGGGTACATCTACCACGGTAGGGTTGCCGCTGTGGCCGAAGGTGCACGTGACGCTGGACTGGATTTCTGATTAGGAGAGCACCGTGGCATACGGACGTCGCAATCGAGAAAATTCTGAATTCGAAGATAATGTCATCGCGATCAACCGCGTTTCGAAGGTTGTAAAGGGTGGTCGTCGCTTCAGCTTTAGCGCCATCGTAGTCGTCGGAGACGGCAATGGGCGCGTTGGAGTGGGGCACGGCAAGGCCAATGAGGTCCCCGAAGCAATCCGAAAGGGAAAACAAGCTGCCATGGGTAGCCTGGTTTCGGTGCCGATCGTAGACGACACCATCCCGCACGAAGTGCTGGGACGCTTTGGAAGTGGCAAAGTCTTGCTCAAGCCTGCAGGTGCCGGTACCGGTGTCATCGCAGGAGGGCCGGTACGCGCCATTCTCGAAGCCGCGGGCGTGAGCAATATTCTCACGAAGAGCCTCGGCTCGAATAATCCGCATAATGTCGTCAAGGCAACGATGAATGGTCTGAAGCGCCTCTTCGACCCGATCCAGTACCGCAAGCGACTGGGTCAGGATATCGAAGAAGCGGACGCCGAAGTCGAAGCCTGATCGAGCGCCCGCAAGAGGGCAAGGAGTAAGCAATGGCTAAGCTCAAAGTGACAATGGTTCGTGGGTTCGCGCAACGAACCGAGCGGCAGCGTGCTACGCTGCGTGGTCTCGGGCTCAAGAAGCGACACCAGACCGTTTCGGTCGAGGACAATCCTTCGACTCGCGGTATGATCGAAAAAGTCTCGCACCTCATCGAGGTCGAAGAGGTGAAGGAGTAGAATGATGACGGATTTGAGCAATCTCAAACCCGCAGAAGGTGCAACACGGGATCGCAGGCGCGTCGGTCGTGGTGAGGGTTCGACCCTCGGCAAGACGTCCGGTCGCGGTCACAAAGGTCAGAAAGCTCGAAGCGGCGGCAATATCAAAGCCGGTTTCGAGGGTGGCCAGATGCCCCTTCAGCGTCGCCTGCCGAAAGTCGGCTTCAATAATTTCAACAAGAAGGTTATTGGCATTGTAAATGTCGATAAACTCGAGTCGTATTATGAAGACGGCGAGATGGTGAATCACGAGTCCCTCTTCGACAAGGGCCTGGTTCGCAAGAACATCGATGGCGTCAAAGTACTTGGCCGCGGAGAGCTCACGAAAAAGCTCACCGTGCAGGTTCACAAGGTCAGCAAGTCAGCCGCAGACAAGATCACCGAAGCTGGTGGTGCGGTAGAGGTTCTAGGTGGCTAGCAAACTCAACGATATGCTGCAGATGCCAGAGCTTCGTAAGCGTCTCGCGTTTACGTTAGCTCTTCTGGCGATCTACAGAGTCGGCGTGTTCATTCCCGTTCCGGGCGTGAACCGAAATGCGATGTCCCAGATCGTGGGCGGCTCGGGCGGAGGTTTCCTCGGCCTGGTCAACCTCTTTACGGGAGGTGCCCTCGAGCTAATGAGCATTTTTGCTCTGGGCATCATGCCGTACATTTCTGCGTCGATTATCCTCCAGCTCATGACTGTGGTGGTTCCCGCCGTCGAGCGTCTTCAGAAAGAAGGCGAGCAAGGGCGAAAGAAGATCACCCAGTACACACGCTACGGGACCGTGATCCTCAGTGTAATCCAGGGATTCGGAATCTCGTTCTATCTCGAGAATTTGAATGATACCAACCCGGAGCTCGGGCTTCTGCTCGATACCGGTTGGGGATTCCGTCTGCTCACGGTGATTACGCTCGTGGCAGGTACCGTATTCGTGATGTGGCTCGGTGAGCAAATCACCGAACGTGGCGTTGGAAACGGTATATCGTTGATCATTACTGCGGGGATTATTGCACAGTTCCCAAGCGCGGTGGTTCAAACGTTCAAGCTCTTCCAGTCGGGGTCGATGTCGACCTTCGCACTGGTCGCGCTGCTGCTGGTTGCACTCGCAGTCACTGGCTTCATCGTCTTCTTCGAGAGCGCGCAGAGGCGCGTTCCGTTGCAATACGCAAAGCGCATGGTCGGGCGACGAATCTATGGCGGTCAGACGCACCATCTGCCTCTGAAGGTGAATATGGCGGGCGTGATCCCTCCAATCTTCGCCTCGTCGATCCTGATCTTCCCGGCCACGGTCGCCAGCTATTTCGAAGGCGCGGCCTTCGCGACCTGGATTCAGAATGCGTTGATTCCAGGCGACTGGCGCTACAATATCATCTACGTCGTTCTCAACATCTTCTTCTGCTACTTCTACACCGCGGTTCAGGTGAATCCGGTTGATATGGCAGATAATCTCAAGAAGTCGGACGCGTTCATCCCGGGAATCCGACCCGGCAAGAAGACGGCCGATTATCTCGATGCCGTGATGAGTCGGCTTACATTCGCCGGATCACTCTATATCTCGGCGGTCTGTGTACTTCCATTCTTCCTGCAAGATAGCCTGGGCGTATCGTTCTACTTCGGTGGTACGAGCTTGCTGATTGTGGTGAGTGTCGGACTGGATACGGTCAATCAAATTGAGAACCATATGATCACCCGGCACTACGATGATTTCGGGGCGAAAGCCGGAAGCGGTGCAGGTGCGCGGATCAAGGGTCGCGACGAATAGCAGGCGTATGCCGTGCTCGAGAAGCGGTCGGGTCGATGACCCGGTCGCTTTTTCATTGGGAGTCGGATCGCGGTGACTCTCACGTCCCGACCCGAGGATCCTGCGGGGACTCGTTTGGTTGCATTCGAGAGGTCTTGGGGGATCATCTTGACTTCGCGGTTTCGAATGTGTAAGTAATCGCCCCCTCGCAAGAGGGCGCTAGAAAATTTGGCCTCCCCGGAGGCTCAATAAGAATCAAAGCGGACAAAGATTTATGGCGAAGGAAGAAGTCATCGAGCAAGAGGGAACGGTCATCGAACCGCTTCCCAACGCAATGTTTCGCGTCGAGTTGGAAAACGGGCATAAAGTGCTCGCTCATATCTCCGGCAAGATGCGAATGCATTATATCAAGATTCTGCCCGGAGATACCGTGACGGTGGAGATTTCGCCGTACGATCTCACTCGAGGGCGCATCATCTACCGCTCGAAGTAACGGCCGTTCGGTATATGAATATGTGGAATGGAGCGCTTCCTGAGAGGGGAGCGCCTGGAGAGATATTATGAAAGTTCGTCCATCTGTGAAGAAGATCTGCGACAAGTGCAAGATCATCCGTCGAAAAGGCGTTGTGCGCGTGATTTGCGAAAATCCGCGTCACAAGCAGCGTCAGGGTTAATGAATTAATGGATGTGAGTCCCTGAGGCTCACGACGAAGGAATGAGGAGTAAGCTGTGGCACGAATTGCAGGTGTAGACTTGCCTCGACGCAAGCGTATCGACATTGCACTGACTTATATTTACGGCATTGGCCGCTCGCGGGCGAAAGAGATCCTCGAGCGGGCTGGCGTCGATGGCGCAACGAAGTCGGACGAGCTGACGGAAGTCGAAGTGCGAAAAATTCGCGAGACGATCGACGACCACTACCAGGTCGAGGGTGATTTGCGCCGTCAGGTGCAGCTCGACGTCAAGCGTCTCAAGGACCTCGGGTGCTACCGTGGGCTTCGACATCGTCGCGGTCTGCCGGTTCGAGGACAGCGGACGCGTACCAATGGTCGCACTCGCCGCGGACCTCGCCGCACGATGGCTCGGAAAAAACGCTAAAAATGCTTGGGTGAGCTGGCTCCGGCCGCTTACCGTCAGGAGATTGCTGTATGGCTAAGGCTAAACGAAAAGTCCGTAAGAACGTCCAGACGGGCATCGCGCACATTCACTCGACCTTCAACAACACCATCATCACGATTACCGATACGAATGGTAACGCGATTTCGTGGTGTAGCGCTGGAGCTCGAGGCTTCAAGGGTTCTCGTAAGTCGACCCCTTTCGCGGCCGGTGTTGCTGCGGAAGACGCGGCTCGCAAAGCGATGGATCATGGAATGAAGTCGATCTCGGTGCACCTCAAAGGCCCGGGGACGGGGCGCGAAGCAGCACTTCGTTCTCTTCAGTCGGCCGGTCTTCGTGTGACGAGCATTCGCGACGTAACGCCGATTCCGCACAATGGTTGCCGTCCGCCCAAGCGACGACGCGTCTAAACGAGCGTCGGGCGTCAACCCACACGACCAGCATCAAAAGCTATTGATTAGGGACCCGCTGTGGTCCCTACACCACGTTTCTCGGAGGCATGGCCCATGTACCGCAACTGGCGAGACCTGATTAAACCTCGCGAAGTAAAAATCGATCCGCGCACCAAGACCGAAACGTACGCGAAATTCGTGTGCGAGCCGCTCGAGCGTGGATATGGCATCACGATTGGAAACGCTCTCCGTCGACTTTTGTTGAGTTCGATCATGGGCGCGGCCGTCACCAAGATCAAAGTGGATGGTGCGCTTCACGAGTTCACGAGCCTGGCTGAGGTCAAAGAGGATGTGACGGATATCGTCCTCAACCTCAAAGACCTGCGCCTCAAGCTTCACGGCGACGAGTCCAAAGTCGTCAGCATCGACGTCGAGGGGCCCAAGGTCGTGACCGGCGAAGATATCGTCTCGGACGCAAACGTCGAGATTCTCAACAAGGATCACAAGATTGCGACTGTGAGCGAGAACGGTCACCTCAAGATGGAGCTGACCGTCGAGCAGGGCCGTGGATACGTGCCTGCCGAAGAGAATAAATCGGAGGAGGATCCCATCGGTGTGATTCCGATCGACAGTATCTTCAGTCCGATCCGCAAGGTTCGATTCTCGACCACGAACGCTCGTGTCGGTCAGCGCACCGACTACGACAAGCTCACGCTGGAAGTCTGGACCGACGGCTCGGTTCTGCCTGCAGACGCGGTTGCGTTCGCGGCGAAGATTCTGAAGGAGCAGGTCAGCATCTTCATCAACTTCGATGAGTCGATTGAACCCGAGATCTCGGAAGCCGAAGAAGAGCCGGAATTCAACGAGAACCTTCTGCGTCCCGTCGACGAACTGGAGCTCTCGGTGCGAAGCTTCAACTGCCTTCAGAACGCCGGTATCAAGTATATTGGCGACCTGGTGCAGAAGACCGAGCAGGAGATGCTCCGTACGAAGAATTTCGGACGGAAGTCGCTCAAGGAAATCAAAGAGCTCCTCGATGAGATGGGGCTCGAGCTGGGTATGAAATTGGAAAATTGGCCTCCGAAAGACCTTCAGAAGAAGGCCGAGGCCTGAAACGTATCACGACTCGTGTGAGCCAGAGGATCTGGCGTCGCGAGATGAATGGATGAGGTAAGACCATGCGACACAAGAAATCTGGCCGTACACTCGGACGCAAGGCATCCCACCGCAAAGCCATGTTTCGCAATATGGCGGCGAGCCTGGTGAAATACGAGATGATTCAGACTACCGACGCCAAGGCCAAGGAGCTTCGGCGTCATGCGGACAAGCTGATCACGCTCGGAAAGCGTGGTACCGTGCACGCACGTCGACAGGCATTCAAGATTCTGCAAGACAAGGATCTGGTGTCCAAGGTTTTTGAAGATCTCGCACAGCGCGATGAGATTGCAGACCGGCAGGGTGGCTACGTGCGCGTCCTCAAAATCGAGAATCGCCGCAGTGATAACGCGCCCATTTCGCGAGTTTCGTGGGTCGGTGCGACGCTCGACAGCACCGAGGCACTCCGTTATCCGGAGCATATTCTCGAGAATATCGTATCGGTGCCCGAAGAAGACTGAGGCCGCCGCGAGAGCAACATCGAAAGCCACCCGTCCGGGTGGCTTTTTTTTGCCCGGCGCGACATGTTCCGAAACACCTTGCGGACCGCTCCAGAAATGGTATACGACAGACCTAATGAGTTCACTCAATCTAGGAGGGAAGATGTCGAGCAATCGTATATCTGCCGCCGCGGTCGTGGCCATGCTGCGGCGCTTCGGCGCGGCCGCGCCCGCGCAT
>CAYFTY010000122.1:0-8628 GCA_964346045.1 uncultured Bradymonadales bacterium
GCCACCACGTCTGACCCGGCGATCCCGCAGATCGACGCCCGATCGACGAACGAGCTCAGCGTCTTTTCGAATGAAGAGATTCGCGGCATCGCCGGTGCAGGTCATACCTTTGGCGCCGAAGACGAGCGCGTACGCACTGGATTTTACTCGGTCTTCGAAAGCAACGCGTTCGAGCCGAGCTCGCGAGACGGTTGGCTCACGTCGGTCGACGAGCCGTCGCTCGAGAGCATCTATGACCCATCGACCATCGAGGGATTTGACGAGGGTGCGAGCACCATGGCCTTTTTCTGGGTTCTCGAAGCCGACTTTCGAGGCTCACGCGGGCTGCGGCAGACCGGACCCCTTTTCGAGCTCTATCTCGGCGGCAACCCGGGCTTCGGCGATTGGCGCTATGCGCATGTCGGCACCGAACTCGTCTATACCATTGCGCTTTTGAAAGAGACTCGGCTCTTGCATCTACGGGCCTCGTACGAGGGCGTCGAGGGCGAAGCTCCGTTCACGAGTCTACCGACGCTCGGAGGCTCGCATCGGTTGCGGGGCTACGTCGAAGGACGCTATCGCGACCGGCACGCAGCCCTCGGAAGCATCGAATATCTCTACCCCATACACAAAAATGTCTCAGGAAGCCTTTTCGTCGATGCCGGGTACGTCTCGCGTGAGATCGGCGACCTCGCCGAATTCGCCGATTGGAAGCTCGGGGGGGGCGGCGGCTTTATGATCGGCTCCCCTGATTCGATCGCCCTGCGTCTGCAGGTCGCTTACGGCGAAAACCTGGAGTTTTTCGTGGGGTCTGACCTGGCTCGTTCGCTCGACGATTTTCTGGAGCGACCATGAGGTATCGATTCGCCATACTGGCTCTATGGCTCGCCGCAGGTTGCGCGAGCGATCATCGGTTCAAGGACCAGCCGATCGTCTGGCAGGTCGATGATGACCGGGACATCGCCGAGCCCGCCGAGCGCGAGTATTACGCCTATCCGTATTTTGCCGACGTTCTGGTGATCGACCAGGCCAGCCGGGCCCTCGAGCTGCATGACGACGAACCTGCCCACAATATCAACGCCCTGGGCGAAGTGCCTGACTCGACCTGGTTTGAGAATCGCATCGGCGTGGGTGATCTGACGCCGGCCAAGATCGCGCGCGGCCCCATCGTCGACGGGCCGCCGCAATATCCAGTCGAAGTCGTCAGCGGCAAGACCGGAGGCGGGGCACCCGGATTCATCATCGAAGATGCCCGCGGCATCCGCTACATCGTCAAGCTCGACACCCTCGCGAATCCCCGCATGGAGACTGCCACGGGCACGATCGTCAACCGTTTCTTCTGGGCCATTGGCTACAACGTACCTCAAGATTCACTGGTCCGACTGCGGCCCGAAGACCTGCAGATCGCCGATGGCGCGCAGTATAAAAACGACCTGCTCGAAAAGAAGCCCATCGACCGGGCATTCATCGACTCGGTCTTTGCGATCGCGCCGGCCGAGCCCGACGGCAGCTACCGCGCGCTCGTGAGTCGCTTTCTCGATGGCGTACCCATGGGCGGATGGCCCGCTGAGGGTACGCGAGATGACGACCCCAACGACGTGATTGCGCACGAGCATCGGCGTGAGCTGAGAGGGCTCAAGGCCTTTTCAGCATGGCTCGGCCACACCGACATGAAAGAAGACAACACGCTCGAGATGTACGTCGAAGAAGATGGACGCCGCTTTTTGCGCCGCTATCTCGTGGATTTCGACGAAGCGCTCGGGGCGCACCAAGCCGAAAAGAATCGACTCGAAGACGGCTGGGAGCATGTGTGGGACTGGTCGGCGCAGACGCGCGCGCTCTTTGCGCTCGGGCTCTGGGTACGACCCTGGGAGTCGCAGAAACCTACGCCCTGGTTGAGTATCGGCGCCTTCTCGGCCGAGCATTTCGAACCCGAGGAGTGGAAGGTTGCGTATCCCTACTGGCCTTTTGACCACGCGACCGCCGCCGACCTCTACTGGGGTGCAAAGATTGTGATGCGTTTTGATCGCGAGTTGATCCGAGCCGCCGTAGCGACCGGAGAGTTGTCAGCCGAGGCAAGTGACTATCTCGTCGAAACCCTGGTTGCGCGCCGCGACAAAATCGGCCGCGCCTGGCTCGAAGATGTGACGCCGCTCGACTATTTCGAAATCGACAGCGACCGCGTATGCGGATGGGATCTGGGAGTGGTGCACGGGTTGGCGAACGAGGGCATCGTCGAGGTGCTGCCTCCCGAGTATCAACCCGAATTCGACGACCCTGCTGAGCCTCCGCTCCCACACCATCGCGTCGCATCCGACGGCCGAGTCTGCATGCCGATCGGCAGCGGTACCTATCAAGTTTTGAGATTACGCACGCGACGTGGCGACGAGCGACGACCCGTCATGCAGGTGCATGTCAAAGGCGGCGTGGATGCCACCATCCTGGGAATCGTGCGCATCGAAGAGCAATGAGCCGAAGATCATTCTTCTTTGAGCGCATCACGGATCGCTTTCTGTAGCGCCTCTTCGTCGTCTCCGCCCTCAGACGTCTCTGCGGGCTCTTCGGTCGACTCTTCGGCGGGTGCCTCTTCTGCAGGTGCTTCCTCGGACGACTCTTCTTTCGGAGCCTCTTCGGACTCTTCGTTTGCCGTCTCCTCTGCCGGAGCTTGCTCTTTGGGTTCTTCAGCGGCTGTATCCGGGCTCTCTTCGGTTTCCTCGGTCGATTCTTCAGCCGGCTTCTCGGTCGTTTCATCGGCCGTGTCTTCAGACGGTGCTGGCTTTTCGGACGTCTCTTCTTTGGTCTCCGCCGGTTTGGGCTCGGGCTTGGGCTTTGTAGCAGGCTTCGGCTCGGGCTTGGGCTTGGGCTTTGTAGCAGGCTTGGGCTTGGGCTTCGGTTTGGGCTTCGGCTTCGCAACCGGTTTGGGAGCAGGCTTTTTCGGCTCTTTCACCGCGGGTTCTTCGGGCTTTTTCTGAGCCGCTCCGAAAGCGACCGTAATCGAGCCCCGCACAATTCGGGCGCCTTCGTCCCGTGCACCCACGAATGCATTAGCCTCGGTGGTTTCGTCAGGCTCTTCTTCTTCGACTCTGGGTTCTTCCTTTTCTTTTTCTTTCTCGGCTGTTTCGGCCTTGGCTCTTGCTTCTTCTTGGACTTTGGCAGCGTCTGAGAAAAGCCCCATCTGTTGAGCGGTGATGCCGGCACCGATGATCAACGCGAGCACGAAGAGGATGGCAAAGGTCGGAAGTCCCTCGCCTTCGGCTTTCTCGCTGGGCACTCCCGATGCGCGCTCGCTGAGCTCACGTCCGGCTGCTGCCATGGGATCGTCGTCTCCCTCTTCTTCGATGTCATCTGCAGCCTCTTCGTCAAATTCTGCTGGAATCGCCGTAGGCTCGGACCCTTCATCGAGGTCTTCTTCCTGGGCGGGCTCTTCTTCTGCGTCTTCCTCTTCTTCGAATTCTTCTTCGGCCTCGTCTTGCTCTTCGGTCGCAGCCGCAGCCTCATTCTCTTCTTCGGCCTCTTCCTCTGCTGCTTTCTCGGCGGCTTCCTCGGCGGCTTCCTCGGCGACTTCTTCCTCGGCGACTTCTTCCTCGGCGACTTCTTCCTCGGCGACCTGTTCCTCGGCGACCTCTTCCTCGGCGACGTCTTCCTCGGCGACTTCTTCCTCGGCGACCTCTTCCTCGGCGACTTCTTCCTCGGCGACCTCTTCCTCGGCGACCTCTTCCTCAGCGGCGACGTCTTCCTCTTCGGCGACCTCTTCCTCGGCGACCTCTTCCTCGGACTCTTCCTCGTCATCGATACTTATGGCCGGCATCCCAAAGGCGGTCCGCGCCGTATCATCTTTCTCTTCTTCAGCAGGCTCTTCAAGCTCCTCCGGCTGGATTGCCGGCGCTCCGTAGACCGTGCTCGCCCCTTCCTCTTCGGCCGACTCTTCGTCGGCTTTTTCTGGCTCTTCTTCCGAGCTTTCGTCGGCTGCCTCCGAGTCCCCATCTGACATTGCTGCCGCAACTTCTTCAGCCTCGGCTTCGACCGTAGCAGCCTCTTGCTCCTCGATATCCGAGACCTCTGAAAGTCCGTCTGACTCATCACCGCCCAGAATGCCGCCGGCTGCAGCCTCGGCAGAACTGATATCATCGACGGAATCGTCGTAGACCTGGGCATCCGTTGCAAAAAGCGGAGTCCCATCACGAGGACATACATCAACGTCATCTTCGTATGTGCTTCCACATGTGGTGCATCGTCGCAAATCGATCTCCTCGCCGATTTCCAGATAGAGCCGCAGGACAACACGATACTCCAAGGGCGCCGCAAGACAAGTTCCAATGTCATCTGGCGCCTCTGAAGACTGGAATTCTGGCCGGAAAACCTTTAGTGTGTATTGTGCGAAGTAAGCCACCACCCGGGCGTGGTTTGGGCCCTAATCATCAAAACACACGGGGAATATCCGGCCATGAGCGGGCTGTGTGTCACCGATGCCGTTCGCTCGTCGCTCCCGAGTCGCCTCGTTGCCTCGAATGCGAACACAAGAGACCACCGCGCGGTTGGATGCACGCCCGCGAGATCGGAGACCCCTTTCTCGGACGCGTCATCGCCAAACGATATCTGGTTTCAAAGCTCATCGGGGAGGGCTCGTCCGGTAAGGTCTATCGAGCCGAATCGCTCACAATCCCCCGCCGCTTTGCCATCAAATTCATCTCGACTCAGGGGAACGGCCCCGAGGCCGAAGCCATTCGTGAGCGGATACGACGCGAGACCGAGGCCGTCCTCAGGCTGCGAAACCCCCATGTCATCAATCTCTACGATGTGATCGATCTGGGACACCAGACCGTTGCCATCGTCATGGAATACATCGATGGTGAAACCCTCGAGGGCCTCGTGCACGAAAACCAGAGGCTCTCTCTTCGCCGCGCGCTACGCATTGCGAGACAGGTCGCCAACGGACTTTTCGAAGCCCACCATCACGGGCTGATCCACCGCGATATCAAGCCCGAAAATATCATGGTCGAGCGCATGCCCGCTGGCGATGACTTCGTGCACATCCTGGACTTCGGCATCGTATGGGCCAGCGGAAAATCTCACGTCACCCAGGGCTTCATTGGCACTCCGCTCTTTGCGAGTCCCGATCAGGCCATGGGCCTCGAAATCGACCAACGAAGCGATATCTACAGCCTTGGCGCCACCCTCTTTTTCATGCTCGCAGGCAGGCCACCTTTCAAGAACGGATCGGTGATGAAGATTCTGCACGACCACGTGAAAGAGGCACCGCCTGATTTGCGCAATCTCTGTGAGGGCGAACCAGGAATCGAAGAGCTCGCAACGCTCGTCGAGATGATGCTGGCCAAGTCGCCCGCCGATCGACCCCAGGATATGAAGGCCGTCATCGCCGAGTTCGACCGAATCGAACGCGAGGTCTTCCAGAGCGGACCCATCGAAAGACCCCAGAGAATGGTCCCCCAGAACGAGACTTCGTCATGCGGTCAGTGCGGGGTTTCGGCGAAGGGCAAAGCTTCCGGTCGTCCGCGAGTCGTCCCCCAGAGCGGCCGAAGCGATCATGATGTTCCGTGCATGACTGAGATTCAGACCACCGGTGCGATCGAGAATCTCGTACTCTCGAGGACTCATTTCGCATTCTCCAGCGACGACTCGATCTACTGGGGCTCGTTCCTGACCCACGAGGTCTTCGATTGCGCGATCCAGGTCGCCGACGTGTCGTGTCTGGCGCTCAGTGATCGGGGAATTCTCGTCGGATGCCGTAGTGGCAAGTTGATGCGCATCCGCGAGACCGACGCCGAGCCCGAACTGGTCCACGAGGCGCCAGGGCCTATCCTGGCGCTCGCTGCCGACCCGCGGGGGCATCTGATCGTCATGCAGGCCGACCACCAGATCTGGGTCCGAGAGATGTCAAAATGGCACGCACTCGAAGAAGCATCCGATGCCACGAGCTGTGCCGTAAGCCCCACCTCGAGCCAATTTGCGGTCGGCTATGAAGACGGCACGATGCGTGTCTGGCAGACGGCTACACGCGAGTCTTCAAAATCCATTCGAGTCGGAGAAAAACGCGTCGACCGCATTGCGTTCAGTGCAGATGATTATCTCGTGGCAGGTCTATGCGGTGGCCAGATTTCTCTCGAGGCGCCCATGGCCGAAAAGCGGATTTTCGGGCTCGGTGATTTCGCGGCCGACGTCCACGATCTCGTCTTCTCGAAATCCGGCAATTTGATGGCGATTGCAGAAAAAGAAGAGAGGCTCTTCGTGCTGGATCTTCAATGCGAGCATGCAGCGACTTGTACGCCAGAATCGAGCTCATGTCATCGACTCGAATGACGTTTCGGGGTTTCGTCTCTCCGGTCGAAAACGACCAGAACAACATGGGCGAATATCGCACCTGCAAAGAGCGCCCACGGCAACCATGAATCGAGCGGGCTCGAGATATGAGCTTCGCCGCCGATCGAGTCGAGGCCGAAAAACTTCCAGAACGACGGGGTCGAGATCGTCTGCAAGATCGACCCTACCGGCGTGAATGCCCAGAGCCCCCCGGCGATGAATGCACCCAGGATCCACGGGGTCGCCCAACCCGCGTTGAATGAACCGCCGGGCACCACATAGGCCGCCTTTCGTACAAACCCGGGAAACACGCGTGAGAGCGCAGCCCCGACCATCAAAAAGAAGAGAAATACGACCAGAGCGGGCACACCAAGCGGCGGAGTCGGTGGTGCCCTGGACTCACCAAACGACGCGCGCTCGAAAATCTGGAAGCTTCCACTTTCAGCAAAGCCGCTCCACACGCTCTGGCTGGCTCCGCTCTCGACGGCCTCGACCAGAATATCGGCTTGCGGTGGTGTCTTCTCGATCGATTGGCCCTTTTCTGCCCGCGCGCTTTCGTACTTTGCATACTCGAGCAAACGGTCGCGGGCGTCGTTTTCGGGTTGCTCCTCCAGCCAATCGATCGCATCCGGCGAGCCATACCCCTCGGACGAGAGCGGGAGAGGCATCGAAGCAAATTGACCGATCGTCGTAATGCGCTGCGCGGCTTCGTGCGCCGAAAAGAACGCAAGCAAGAGGATCGCGACCATCGAGAACCCCTCGGCGATGCTCAGCCGCGGAATCCATTTTGCGCCGCCTTCGAGATCGGGCTTTCTGCGCGAGGTTCGAAAGCCGATCAAAAGACCTGCGAATGGCAGCAAGAGAGCGATCGATACGGCGACGAGAAGGGCACGATCCACGCGGCGCGCGCCTCCCCAGAACGCCTGTGTGATCGGCGAGCTTTCGATCTCGACCGAGCGACTCTTCCACTTCTTCGCAAGATCGGATTTACCCTCGGATTCGAACCAGTCCGCAAGCACTCGCCAGGCCTGAGACGACGCCTCGACCATGGGGAAGATTCGATACATGTCTTCTGCGATGGCGTCGACGCGTTCGTACTCAGAGGCCTCGATCGCATCCCTCATCGCTTCATGATGATGACGCATCACACTGACGAAAGTGACGAGGTCGTACATCGCATGGGGACGAATCTTCTCATCCTTCATTTGCTCGAGCGCACGACTGCAGGTCTGGCGTGCTTCTTCAGTGCGCGCCGCACGATGCAAAAGCCCGCAGACACGCGCCCTATCGAACCAGGGGGCGTCCACCGCGCGGGCCGCTGCGAAATGTGCATCGGCTGTCTCGGTATCCTCGTCGAGATGAGCAAAGAGCCCGAGATACGCATGGTAAAAAGGGTTGGTTCGATCGCGTTCGAGACCGGACTCCAAGAGCGCAGCGACGCTGGCGCGGTCCTCGGCCGAGCTCTCCCACTTCTTTTCTTTGAGAAATTGCGTGACGTCGCGCTCGGCGCGAAAACTCGTGAGGATACCCTGCTGCCAGAAACCTCTTCCCGGCGACTCACCGTGATGCTCGAAGGTCACCGCAACGGCTTCGTCCTCATCGGGCTCGTAGGTTGCGACGACCTCGAGTCGCCCCTGTGAAACCTTCAAATCTTTGATCGGCATCGAGTAATGCGTTCGGCCGACAATCGCTTTCCGGTCGACATCGACCTCGAGAAGATCAGCGTTCACCGAATAGTACCAGCGATCTTCGAATTGCAGAGGCCCACGAATCGGATGCTCGGGCTGATTCTCGTCGTCGACATCAAGGCTTTTATGATGAAAGACCCAGATCTTCTCACCCGCCTCGTGATCCTCATAGATCACGGTGTCGCGATCGACCTGGAAATGAGGCTCCGCAGCAGCAGAACCAATGCCGAGAAAGACAAGTAAGAATGCCGCGATTCGAATCATATCATCCGCAGGTGAGGGTCCTCGCTACGCATTGTCGCGGGATGTAAAAGAGCTCGGGGTCGTCGTGAACCTCGATGCAATCGAAGCCCGGCCCGCATGCTTCGTCGGTGGTGCATCCCACGCTGCAAGCTGCACCGTCGTTATAGCCCAGGCAGAAATTGCCGCCCCCGCCACAGTCAGCATCGCCCGAGCACGGAAGGCATTGATTTACGCCGCCCGCGTTCGGGTTGAGCTTGGGGTCCTGGTCGATTCCGTGCACGCCGTAGTGAACCGTGGGGAATTCGTCGTTGATGCCCCGCAAAAGAGTGTTCCACGAGATCGGAAAATGATTTCCGAGCTGGTCGGCAAAGGTGAACCAGTGGACGAATCGATTGATGAT
>CAYFTY010000123.1:0-8621 GCA_964346045.1 uncultured Bradymonadales bacterium
GGGTCCGAGCCCCGAGAAGGGGGTGGCTTTCGGGGTTTCGGGGCGGTCGAGCGCCTCGGGATACTCGAAGTCGTTCCGAGGAATCGGAACCGAGAACGAAGAGGCATCGACGACGATCAGACCCGGGAGCGGCGGCATGGACCGACACTCGATCGGGTACGATGAACATTCGGGTTTGGGGTTCTCGAGCGGTACGAGCACGGGCTTCGGGTGCACGACGCCGTCGGAAACCGTTGGAGGTTCTTCGCGCTCGAGCGTGGCTGCGACCTCGAGAGCACTCTCCGTGAGCTTTTCGGTGATCTGCTGAGCGCGGAGCTCGGCGATCAGCTGAGGGAAGGTCGAGACGGGTCCTTCGGCATCTTCGAAGCAGACATTGAACGAGTCGTCTGAGGCTTCGGAATCACAACCTCCAGCCTCGGTGGCTGCATCGACCTGGAGCGTGGCCATGACCTCTTCTGCGGCAGTCTGCGCAAATGTCTCCTCGGCGACGTCGACCGTCGTGTCGAAACACGAGCCTTGCTCGTTCGACCACATCGACAGCGCGCTTGCGGCAGCGGGCCACAAAAACATCGCACACGCAATGACCATGATGGGGCTGCATTTGAAGAATCTTCGAGGCATGTATGACCGTGGTCTCGGAGGAGCGTCCTCTCTCAAGACGCACGAAAGGTACTGATTATTCTCGATTCAATCAAGTATCAGCCGCCCTCGGGGCTTCCCAACAAAAAACCCGCTGCGTTGCCGCAGCGGGTCGTGGTCTCAGCGACCGGGTGGAATCAGTTGCAGCCCAGCTCGGCCCGCGCAAGCGGATCGTTGGTGGGTACGCAATTGCCCGAGGGCACCCAGGTCGGCTCGTAGCGGTCGAGCCAGGGATCTTCGAGCGCGTCGGCAACGAATGCCGTCAGGTCGTCGATCTCAGCCGGCGTCAGCCCCAGAGGCACGAACTCGGCAGCGAGCTGTGATGCCGGCACGAGCGGATTTTGAGGGATGGCAGCATTCTTGTATTCGATGACTTCGCGCACCGACGTGAAGTTTGCGCCGTGTCCGAAGAAGTTGCCGTCGTGCAGGTTGTAGAGCGGCGGAGTCTTGAATTTGTAATTGTCCGCCGGATCTCCGGTGAAGCCGCCGCGACCAAGCTGCTCGGGACGATTCTGAACGGTCTCGTCGACGTTGAAGATGTCGGGGCCTTCGAGGTCATCCATGCCGAGGGCGTGGAAGCTCATCGAAGCCAGCGACGGACCGGTATGGCATGACACGCAGTCCGCCTTTCCAAAGAAAAGCTCGGCTCCGCGCAACTCCTGATCGCTCATTGCGCTGCGATTGCCCCGCAGGTAGCGCTGGAATGGGGCGAGGTTCGCCAGAAGCGTACGCTCGTAGGCGGCGATCGCAAGACCTGCGTGCTCATCCGTGTACCGATCGGACTTCGGGATCTCGGGGAAGGCCATATCGAAGAGCCACGTGTAGGTAGGGTCGTTTGCGACTCTCGAATTCTCGAAGCTCATCCGGTGTACGCCGAGTCCGGCGATCGCCTGGACTTCAAGGCCCTGAAAGCCTTTGTTATTCACAGCGATCGGAGTACCCGGGGTCCACTGGGACTCGGTGCCTGCATTCGGGCCGGTCGCACCGAACTGTCCATTCCAGAGCATGACCTCTTGATACGCCGTATTCAGGGTCGTCGGGGTGCGGATCGGCTGCACGTCGAGCTCTGAGGGTGCGTAGCTGCCACGCTTCTGGCGGTCAAGGAACCCCTCGCCCCCTTCGCCGATGCCCTGGCGTCGGAAGGTGCGGAAGTCGGCGTCCACGAAGTGACACGTCGCGCATGAGCCCGTTTCTTCACCCTCGGGGCGCACGTTATTCACCAGGAGTGCCGTCTCGTGATAGAGAAGGCGCCCGAGGTAGACCTTGGCCGGGTTCAGCGGATTCAGGGGATCCTGAGGGATTCGTCCGAGCTGCCACGAAGCGGGCAGCTTGAAGTGGCGCTTTCCGCCATTCGCACGGATCGCTTTATTGACGCGACGTTCGAGCGCGCGCCGGTCGCGATCGACGCCGCCGCGTCGCCAGCCGCCCCAGAAGAGCTCCTGCTCGGCCGTTTCGACGCCCGGCTCCGAATCCGTCGGCTCTTCGACGTCTCCGCAACCGAAAACGGTGACCCATGAAGTGATCACCATCAGCGTTAAAAATTTGTGACGTGCGAATCTCATGTTGCCTCCCTCGCGTGCTGACGGCCGTCCCCCTCGATTTCTTCCGACCGGGAAGAATATCGGAGCTACGCCGTTTCAATCTGGTTGTCGCTAACCTGATTGAAAACAGCTTACCGTAGAGAATGGCCGCAAGTCAAGGTTTTATGCGGGTTTCCGGGCATTCATCGCCCTACATGTAGGTGTGTATGCAACCCTGTGCGCCATGGTAGGCAGATCACCGCAAACGCGTGATCCCATGACGTTCTGCCGGGATCTTCGAGGTTGAACTCTCGACAGTTTTCTTTACCCTCGAACTATACAGGGTACATTTCATTCCAAATCGGTCACCGCGCTCTCGGGGGAGGGTGATCACTCATGAAGAAAACACCCTTTCTAAAGGAGGGGATATGTCTTGCTCGCATCCGTTTCGCGCGTTTTTGATTCTTACGTTGCTGGCCGTGGTTTCGATGCCGGGTCTTGCTCACGCTCAGGCGTGGACTCTGCCCGAAGACCAATTCGGGCTCGAAGTCACCTACGACTTTCAGCAGGCAACCGACGAATTCTTACCCGACGGCGAATTTCAACGTTTTCCGATCGATGGCGAGTTCCTGGCGCACACCCTGCGACTCAGGCCTCGGTATGGCTTCACCGACCGGCTCGAGGGCGAGGCCGAGGTCTCGTTCAAATCGATCGTCTATGAGAGTGATCCCCTTCTGCCGATGCTCCCCGAGAATCCCGACGATCCGACGCTCGCGCCCAATATCAGGGACGTTCGAGCCGGTATCCTCGACTTTGCACAGTCCCGGTTCGGCGCGGGTGATATCTGGTTGCGCATGCGTTATTCGCTGATCAAGACGACGACGGCCGCCAACGTAGAGACGGGTCTGAAGGTCCCGACGGGGTATGAGCCCCCGAGAGAAACCCTGCAGAGCGAGCCCGACGGCTCGACCAGCGTGGCCGATGACGTCGCGCTCGGAGACGGTCAGGCCGATCTCGAAGCGAGATTCAATATGGGTCATTTTCTCGTCAACACCCGGACCTTCGGAACCGCATCGGCAGGCTTTCGCTATCGCTTCGGCTCGCCGGGCCCACAGGCCCTCGGAGAACTCAAGCTCGGACAGTATCTGGGGCAATATGTGCTCCTATTTGCCGGCGGGGACGTGACCTATACCGTCGCCGAAGGCGAAGTGATCGGTCAGACGATTACATCGACTGCGCCCGAGCAGAGCGCGCTCGATTTCGATGGCAGCGTCGAGCGCGTCGACCTGCGTCTGGACAAAGATTATGTTACAGTTCGTGGAGGACTTATTTTCACGTTCGACGGAGTAGAGCTTCAGGGGGCCTACTCACGCATCGTCTGGGGTAGAAATATCCCGGCGATCAACACTGTGACCGTGAGCGCGGCGCTTCGTTTCCCTGCCGTGCTTCCGGTGCAGTAGGAGCGGGTTGCGATGAAGAAAAAGCTAACTGTCATTCGTAATAACCAGAGGATCTCTGGCGCTGAAGTTCAGATCGAGGGGGCCAATCAGGTCTACAACACGAATGCCAAAGGGGAGGTCGAAGTCGAATTTCCATCGGGAATTTCGAGTTTGCGCATCTCTCACGAGAACGTCTGGACCGAGCACTCCGTCGATCTCGCCGAAGACAGTGGCCCACTCTGGTTCGATATCTCGCAGGCCCGCACCACGGGCGAATTCCTACGACAGAACACCCTGAATCTGGGGGATCGCTTCGTCTACCACACAGTGCTCGGGCGCGGCGGCATGGGGACGGTGGTCAAAGCCGAAGACCGTGTTCTGCGACGGCCGGTGGCGATCAAGATCCTCGCCGAGGAACTGCGCGATAATATCGAAGCTCAGGATATCTTTCTCTCCGAAGGTCGAAGCCTGGCGGCGCTCTCTCATCCCAATCTGGTATCTGTATTCGACGTCGTCTCGGTCAACGATCGGGCGATGATGGTGCTCGAGTACATCGACGGAAAGAGCCTCGAGCAGGAACTTCAGGACAAGATCAACATCGGTGTGACCAACGCGGTGCAGTACGGGATCCAGCTCGGAAGAGCGCTCGCCTACCTGCATACGCACAATATCGTACACCGTGACATCAAGCCGGCGAATCTGATGCTTCTGCCGGATGGCACGCTCAAGATCATCGATTTTGGTCTCGCCCGATCGATGGAGCATCTGCGCGTGAAGACGACGCAGGTTCGAGGCTCTCCAGCGTATATGGCTCCCGAGCAGATCCGGGGCGAGGAAGTCACTGAAGCCACGGATATCTACCAGGCCGGTGTGACCCTCTTCGAGATCGTCACGGGTGTTCTACCTTTTCAGGTCAAACCCAACAGTATCGCGCACTTTGAAAACGAGGTGCCGAGACCGTCGGATCGGATCGGAGGCATTCATCCTGCACTCGACAACCTGATCTACCAGTGTCTGCAAAAGGAACCCGAGGCGCGACCGGCATCGGCCGAGGTCTTCACCGAGACCCTGCGCAAGATCAATCGCAGCCTCACGAGTCCTGCCGATCTCGGTGAGATCGATTCGATGGAGATGGAACGTGCGCCTCAGAAGAGTGGGGTGAATAAGAAGCTGGCTTTTGTGGCACTTCTTTCGCTCCTCTTGATCGGAGGTGCTGGATTCGCGCTCTACACGGTCGCAAATCCTGACGAGGGTGCCGAAGACACATTGGCTGCTGCCGCCGAAAACGCCGATCCGGTGCAAGACACTCCACCGACACCTGATCCCGAACCTGCAGAGGTCGAACCCCAGGTCGAAGAGCAACCGACCGACTTCGTGGCAGCAAACGCTGCGAGCAATCAGGTCGCCATTGCGCTCACTGCCTCGAGAGCTGCTGGCGACGTTCTCGGTTCGGCACCTGATTCGGCGGCCGCGGCACGCCCCGATGCACGCCCCGCGCCAAAACCAAAAGTGGTGAAACGTGCAGCGCCCGCTGAGCGGGTCAAGGCTGCTCCGGCAAAGCCCAAGCCCAGCACGCAACCCAAAGAGAAGCCCGCAGAGGCCTCGAAGCCAGATGAACAAGAGGCGGCTGCCAGAGCGATCGCGTCGACCAAACCGGCCCCGGAAGAGGCAACTCCAAAAGAAGAGCAGGCGGCGAAAGTCGAGAAAATCGAGGAGCCGAAAGTCGCTCCAAAGCCCGAACCGGCCGTGACACCAAAGCCCAAACCCAAAACGGTCAAAAAGAAGAAACCCGCCAGGAAGAAGGTTTCGACCAAGAAGAAGCCCAAGAAGAAGCAAGACAAACCCGTGCCGGTGCCGATGAGCTTCTGATCGGTATCAGTCGGGCCGCCCCTCGCTGGCGAAGATATTCGCTCGATAATATTGAAGCTCCTCGATCGATTCGCGGATGTCTTCGAGGGCCCTGTGTTCGTTCTTTTTGCCCGGGGCCCTGTATTCGGCGGGAAACCACCGATACACGAGTTCTTTGATCGACGAGACGTCGACGATTCGATAGTGCAGATAATCGTCGATTCGCGGCATGTACACTTCGAGAAATCTTCGGTCCTGCCAGACCGAATTGCCGCAGAGCGGGGCACCCTTGGGGCCCACGTATCGCTTGATGAATTCGAGCGTTTGCTCTTCGGCTTCCTCCATCGTCACTTTCGAATTCTTGATCCGCTCGGTGAGCCCTGACTTCCCATGATGCTCGACGCACCAGGGATCCATCTTCTCGAGCCAGTCCTCAGAAAGTCCGATCACGAGCTCGGGGCCCTCGGCGAGGATGTTGAGGTTGTTATCGGTGATGATCGTGGCAATCTCGCATATGGTGTGGCGCTCGAGGTCGAGGCCGGTCATTTCGAGATCGATCCAGACGAGGTGATCGCTCATGAAAGCTCCGGGATTCAGGGCCCCGAGACTCTAGCAGACTGAAACGTCGCTCGCATCAAGCGTGCTGAGATAGGCTCATGCCGCTTTACGTTCTTCGAACCAGACACGCAGTTCTTTGAGTGCTGCCGATTTCAGTTGGCTGACGCGGCCCTCGCTGACGTCCAGGATCTCGCTGATTTCGCGCAGGGTGAGTTCCCGCCGAAAATAGAGATCCAGCACGAGCTGGTGCCGCTCGAGCAGCGACTCGATCGCCATGGCGAGGTGTTCGTTTCGCTGGTTTGAACGGCTCGCGCTTCCGGAGACGGTAAATTCTGCCTGCTCCCGGCATTGCTCGAGGCATCGAAGACCGGTATCAGCTCAGTGGGAGGCCGACCCGGCGCCCCTCTTGCGCGCTCTGATAGGCGGCGACCACGATTTCGAGGGCCTTCATACCCTCACGGCCTTCGATGAGGGCTTTCTGATCGGGCTGCATCAGCGAGTTGCAGACGTCTTGATAGAGCATCGGATGGCCGACACCGTAGAGGGAACTATCCGAGAGGATTTCTTCGGGAGGAACATCGTCATCGAATTCCCAGTGATCGATGCGATTGCACGCAACGCCGCCCAGGCGAACCGTTCCCGACTCCCCCAGGATCGTAAGTGCGCCCTCGTAATTGCCCTGATGGGTGAGCATCGTGACATTCATGGTGCCGAGGGCACCCGAGCGAAAGCGTAGTGAAACGGCTGCCGTGTCTTCGACCTCGATGCGGCGCGCGAGTGTCGACGTAAAGGCGTGAACGCTCTCGACCGGGCCGACCAGCCAGCGCACGAGATCGATGTAGTGAATCGCCTGATTCATCAGGGCTCCGCCGTCGAGCTCCCATGTGCCACGCCATCGAGCCAGATCGTAGTAGGCCTGATCGCGCTGCCAGAAAAGCGAGAGGTGGACGTCGTAGATACGACCAAACCGCTCGGCCTCGACGGCGCGCCTGACCTGCTGGACGGCGGGATTGAATCGATGTTGTTTGACGACAAAGAGCCGCACGCCGGCATCGTCGCAGGCCTGGACCATGCGCTCGGCATCGCGCCAGCGGATGGCCATGGGCTTTTCGGTGAGCACATGGCAGCCCTTCGAGGCCGCCAGTAGGGTCTGTTCGGGATGCAGCCCGCTCGGGGTCGCGAGAACGCAGACATCGGGTCGTGTCTCGACCAGCATCGATTCGAGCGAGCGATAGCCCGCCACGCCAAGAGACGAAGTAGCGCGCTCGAGCGCCTTCGGATCGACGTCGCAGACCGCCACCAACTCGGCCTGCTCGAGGGCCGCGATGCTCTCGAAATGTCGGGGAGCGATGCGGCCGCATCCGGCAACGGCAAATCGAATCATGAGTTCAGGGGCTTGTAGGCAACCGCTTTCATCTCGATCAATAGATTGGGATGCGGCAATTGATGGACGGCTACCGTGGTACGCGTCGGGCCGCTTTCGGCCGATTCAAAGTACTGATTGTAGACCTCATTATACCCCGGGAAATCTTCCATATCGACGAGAAAGGTGGTCAGATCACAGAGGTCTTCGAGCCCGGCCCCCGCCGCTCGTAAAATCACCTGCATATTCTCGATCACTGCAGCGGTCTGCGCGCGGATGTCTTTCTCGACACGGCCATCGTCGTGGATTTTGACGCCCGCGTGCGTGTTGTCGGCGCGCCGGCTCGAGGTGCCGCAGAGGTAGATGAAATCGCCCACGCGCCGCGCGTGAGGATAGTGAGCGAGCGGATTGGCTCGATCGGCGAGTACGACAGCGCCGTCAGATTTCATGATTCAACCGTGCTTGAGAAAGGCCGCCCCGATAGGGGCGACCGTCTATCTCGCATCGTATAGCTCAGGGTCGTGCGCAGGTCGAGATGGTCTTGCTGCCGCCATTGGGTCGTTGCACCGAGGTGTTCGATGAGCAGGCCGTGAGTTCGTTGGTCGCGAAATTGCTGGTCGAGCAATCTGTGGGGTCATCGCAAACTCGCGTACAGGCGCGCGAAATAATCGCACACTCGCGGTCTGCGGCAGCACAATTCGGATCATCGCTCGGGCACGAACACTCCTGGCCCGAAGGACAGCTATCGGGGCTCACCGTGCAGGTCGTGCCCTGGAACTCGAGCGTTCTCAGGCAAAGCCCGGTGATGCATTCCGAACCGTCTGCGCAGGGCGAGCCAAGGTCTTCGGTACCGACCGTATTCTCGCAGACCAGATCGATATCGTTGGTGAGTTCGTCGTCGTTGATCGTGCAGATATTGCCGTTCGTGCAGTCGCCATCGTCTGAGCAGAGTCTGTTGCAGAAGTTGATGCCGGTCGTGACCTGGTAGGTGGTGCAGCCCATGCCCGAAGCACAATCGCCATCGTCATTGCAGACGATCGAGCATTCGTCCGAGACGGTCAGGCAGAGGTTGCTGCGGCACTCGGTAGCCGTGGTGCAGGCATCGCCCATCTGGCCGCTCGCCGAGTTGTCGGGGAAGGCGCAAAACGCAGTCGTGGTTCCCTGTACGTCTCTGAGCAGCGAGCAGACGCGCACGCCGTCAGTGCAGCTCTGAGAATCGACACATTCTTGCTCGGGGAGGGTCTCGCAGACCTT
>CAYFTY010000124.1:0-8616 GCA_964346045.1 uncultured Bradymonadales bacterium
ACACCACCGCTGAATGCCACGACGAGACCGTCGAGCTCGCGCATTTCGTCGAGAATGACGTTCATTTTGGATTCAGTGTTCATCTTTACCTTCGTCGATCACAAGAGTGACGTATCGAAAACCCCAGGTCGCTTTGAGCTCGAGCGCAAGCCGCTGAAAGTCTTCGGCATCCAGCGTGGTCGCTTTTTCGAGCGAAGCCGGAACGAGCTGCAAGACATCGCCTTCGACCTCGACCTCTGCGAGATCGAGCCCGGCCTTTCGACATGCAGAACGTATCGCTTTTTCGCGCTCGCTCAAGTGTCGCCTCCGTACGGAATGCCGATTTCTCGCCCGAATTCGAAGAGGAAACCAACGAGATAGTCGTGACGTTCCCGAGCCATCGATTTTCCGACCTCAGTACGCATCGTGTCGGCGACCCCGAGCAACTTCTCGAAGAAGTGATCGATGCCGTATTCACCATCGTCCAAATCACGCGACTCGCCCCATGGATCGGACATATGCGCGATCGAGCGGCCGAGCATCCCGCTCACATAAAAGGCGCGGGCGATCCCGATGGCGCCAATGGCTTCGAGGCGATCGGCATCACAGACCACGCGCGCTTCGATGCTCTCGGGCACGAGCCCCGAAGAATAGCTATGTTCGCGGATTGCAGCCTGCACTCGCTCGAGACGATCGGTCTCGAAATCATGGGCGAGGACACGCGAAGCAAATTCGGCACTGAGGGCCGAAGCCTGCGAGCGCTCGGGATGGTCTTTGGGTAGATTCACCGCATCGTGAAAGAGCACGGCTGCCGCGACGACCTCCCAGTCGGCGTCTTCTTGCGCAGAGATTCGTTGCGCGTTGCGCATCACTCGCACGATATGCGCCCAATCGTGACCACCGTCGCGTTCCATGCGCTCTTCGAGGGCGTCGATCGCCCGCGAGAGCCATCCGAAAGGCACCAGGGCTGCTACGATCTCGTGAAATTCGGCCGTATTCACGCCTCGCCCTCGCAAAAGGTCTGGACGACAGCGGCCAGCTCACCGCTCGAGATCAGCGCCGAAGCCCGGTTGATGTCGACGTTGAGCACGCGATCTTCTTCGAGAAAATCGACGTGTTCGCGAATTAACGCGTGCGCGGCGCGCGTCCCAGCACCCAACTCGACATCACCGCGCAGATCCAGAGCCTGTGCGGCGATCAAGTACTCGATACCCACCACATGTTCGCAATTCTGCAGGATTTCGAGGGCGTGCAGACCGGCGTGCATGCCCATCGAGACATGGTCTTCCATGTTGGCGCTGGTCGGAATCGAGTCGACGCTGGCAGGCGTGGCACGGTTCTTATTTTCACTGACCAGCGCAGCCGCCACATACTGCGGGATCATCATTCCGCTGTTCAGCCCGGGCTCCGAGACCAAAAATGGCGGTAGCCCCTCAGAGAAGTATTTGTCGGTCAGCTTGGCCGAGCGGCGTTCTGAAATATTGCCGAGCTCGGCGATGGCGAGCTTCAGGTAGTCGAGGGCCATCGCGACCGGCTGCCCGTGGAAATTTCCGCCCGAGAGAATGCCGGGTTCACCGGGATCGCCGGGAGGAAAAACCAGGGGGTTGTCGGTGACGGCGTTCACCTCGGTTTCGAGCACTTGCTGGACATGGGCCAACACGTCTCGCGATGCGCCATGCACCTGGGGAAGACAGCGCAGGCAATACGAATCTTGAACGTATTCGACCTTCCCATCGACAGTGCCTGGTTCGGCACCGGCGAGCGAGCTTCCTTCGAGCATATTGCGTACGTTTCGAGCGCTGATTTTCTGCCCGGCACGCCCCCGCAACTCATGAATGCGCGGGTCGAGGGCTTCGGTGCGACCGGCAACGGCTTCGAGGCTCATGGCGCCCACCGCGTCGATGGCGTCGACGAGTCGGCGCGCTCGATGACAGACGACAAAGCCCAGGGCCGTCATCGCCTGGGTTCCGTTCAAGAGAGCGAGGCCTTCTTTGTAGGTGAGGCTCGTGGGCTCGAGCCCTGCCTTCCGCATCGCCTCACCACCGGGCAACACCTCTCCCTGATATTCGGCCTCGCCGAGGCCCAGGATCGGAAGACACATATGGGCCAGCGGACAGAGATCACCGCTCGCTCCCACACTGCCCATCTCGGGGATCACGGGGTGCACCCGCTTATTGATCATCTCGGCGAGCAGTTCGAGCGTCGAAAAGCGGATGCCGCTATTGCCCTTCATCAGGGCCGCAACGCGCAACATCATCATGGCCCGCACGACCTCGGTAGGCAGCGGATCACCCACGCCGCAGGCATGACTCATGATCAGATGTTCCTGCAATCGCTCTGCGTCATCAGGCTTGATCACCTTGTCGCGATTGGCGCCAAACCCAGTCGTGACGCCGTATACGGCTCGACCGCTACGGGCCTGCTCGCGCACGAAGGCCGCCGCGGCATCGACACGTTCGCGTACCGCATCGGTCAGGACGATCGGCTCCATACCCCAGACGATGCGTTCGACGTCTTCGAATGTGAGTGGATGATTGCCTTGCATGAAAGCCTCCCGGGAATTCGCGCGGGAGGCTCGCACGAAGCCGTCCGAACTGCAACGTCGTGTCGACGGAGTGCAATCACCCTTGTAGATGAACGGACTATGTCGGATCATCTCATCATGCGTACCCACATTCACAGTGATCCGACGGACCCGAGGTCTGTCGCCGAAGGCATTTTCGATGCGATGAGCGAGCCCGATGGGTGGGACGATCCCGACCTGCTATGGGGCGCCCCCGTGGTCGACTTCACCGTGACGCTTCTTAGTCTGCGAGCAGGCATGCTGGGCGCAGCCAGCGGACGCACCCTCTTTCACCACGAACTCAGACGCCGCCTGCCCTTTGCCCCCGAAGCATGGCCCGAAGTCGAGGTCTGGGAAGAGGAGGCCGAGCTCGCGCCGTACTGGGTCGATGGCATCCTGCGCGAACCCAAATATTTCTCATTCTTTCAAGACGGACCCTTTGCGGCGTTCAACCCAAATTACAGGCGCAAATGGCGTGCCCACGAGATGCTGCACGGGGCTGTCGGGTGGTTCTGGCGCCGTGACATGACCCGCTTCGAATTTTACCTGGCGTCGCGCATCAACGAGCTCTTGCCCGTCGTACACTGGTATGGGTTCGACGAGGCATTTCGCCCGCGGTGCGACGAGCATTTCGAAACCGTGCTGGCGCGCGAATATTGCCAGGCCTGTGAAGATGCGGCCAGACACTACTGGCTCGACCCCGACGAGAGCCGTCTCGATGCGGCCACGAGTCATATCGCGCGGGGCCTCGAGCATCTGCACCAAGAGCTCGATGTCATTTCGCACGAGCTCGAATCTCTGCAGCCGATTTCTTCGCCGCGGGGCCACCTCGACGGCTCGAGCGATGCGATCGGATATCTGCGAGGGCATTGGAATCGCTGCACCTCATGGTCGTTTGGCGCGTGGGTCGAGGGTTTCCTGGTCGGCGACGATTATTTCATCGACATTGCTTCGATGCTCGAACATACCGCAGACCTGGCGCGCAGGCTCTTGAGCGGCGCGGTGAGTTACGACGAAGATTCGATCGCTCACGAACGAGCACGCCGGCATATCCAGGACATCGCCTATCGATGTCTCTTACGTATCGAAGCCGACGAAAGCGCCATCTACGAGGCAGCTATCGACCCGCATCTACATCGACTGGCTGACCTCGCCTGGGATCTGGCGCAGGGCGCGGCCGGCCCCGAAGCGATCAAGGCACCGATCGAAAACCTGCAGCATACGCTCGAAGAACTCACGGATTTTAGCGTGCTCGCACGTGGATTCGACGCATCCGAGCCCGATTCGCTCGACCTCTTGCGCCAGGGCGTCGGCACTGCGCTGCCGCAGACCGTCGAGTCGACCGACAACCTCGAATATCGCATCAGTGAATTCGCCCAGTCGGCGCACTTTTACACCGGTGGCCGGCTCGGCGACCGATTCGCATCATGGCTCGTCGAAGAAGAGGTCGAGACCGCCATCATCGCGCTCTTCGAAGCGTGGGTCGCCGCAGAACCCCGGCGCGACGAAGACTACGAAAACTTTGGACACCGACCCGAAGCGCTCGACCATCTCAGGGAAGGCGTATTGCGCCTGAACGCGACCTATCGTGAGATGGAGCTCGATGCAGACCAGGCCAATCTCTTATTCGAGCTCGATCAGGACTGCACGATCTGCCGGGTATTTGCAGGTGGAGAAGCGTCGGTGCTGGTGCTCGAAGAATCGAGCAAGGAGGCCATCGAGGCCATGCGCAAAGGCGATGTGGATACCTTTTTGAACCAACGTAATCCGGTGATGCTGAGCCTGCTCGAAGCAGGCATCGTCATCTGGATTCCCCCCGCAAGATCTCAGTAATTCCAGGTGAGCGTGTAGCGGTCACCAATGCCGGCAAAGATGTCGACGACCAGAATGAAGTCGGTGGTGCTCGACGGCGTGTGGGTCAGGATTTCGTTGCTATTCGAAGACTGCGTCTGCCGCTTGGCCAGCGTGTATTGGCCGTCGTTGTCGGGATCTTCATAGAGGAAGAGGTCCAGGTCGCCCGTGCTCAACATCTCATCCGTCATCGTGACGGTAATCTGGCTGCCAGCGGGCACCTCGCTCAAACGATAGAAATCGGGCGTGCTCTGACAGAAGGTGCCATCGATGGTCCAGCCCCGCATCAAGAAAGCAGCATCAGCCTGATTGTGGTTGGGCGCAAACGCGTCTTCGGCAGGACAGATCGTGCTTGTATCGACGAGCGCCACGCTGAAGAGATTCTCAGCTCCACCGGGGTTTCGGACCTCGACGGCGTAGTCAGTATTCGGCATCGCCACAAATTGGACACCTTCGTAGTCGAGGCCCGGCGAAGACACCGTCTGCACGACACTGCCGTTTTCGTATAAGAGTAGCTCGAGGTCGCTCAGTGCCTGCGGTGCCGCGAGATAGATGCGGTACTCCTGATCATCGATCAGCGAAGGCAGCGAGAAAAACTCGGCATCCATCGGGCAGGTATATCCGTATTGTCGGTCGCCGACGCCCAGCGGGACGCCAGATGCGAGGGTGTCGTTGGGCTCGTTGATATCGGTCGTGCACATGCTGCAGACGTTGCCGTTGTCGGGCACACCGTCGCAGTCGTTGTCCATACCATCACAGATCTCGGCGCTGCCCATCGGCTCGGGAGCATCGCAGTACGTATTGCCGTCCTCGTCGCAGGCCGTCACCCCCATCGAGGTGCATGTGCCGGTGCCTCGCGTGCAGCTCTGTCCGACTCCGAGCCCGTCGTCCGCTGCACCACTACAATCGTTGTCTTTGCCGTCACAGACTTCGGGATTTCCAGGAAATTTTTCGCTATCCGAGTCATCGCAGTCGGGGCCTGCGGCGCAGTTGATGCCGTGGCCGTCTCCATCGTTGTCGATACACCCCATCGGCACCTGGCAGGCGCCCTGAATGCAGACTTCTTGCTCCGAAAAACACTCGCGGGTCTCCCATGTGCCGCATCCGGGATGGATGGGATCCTCGATGCAATTCTGCAGATCTTCACCCGCGCATTGCGTCGCGCCGACGATGCACGATCCTTGCGGGCATGATCGTTCCATTTCGACCGTCGTGCCCATGTCCGGGCGATCGCCGTTTTGCTCGTTGTTGTCGGGGCCAGCATCGGGCGTGCCCGGCAGATTGGGTAGATCGGTACCGGGGCGGATCTCCATGTCCGGCTCGGTCTCGGGCGCTGCCATTTCTTCGTCAGAACCGGCACAGGCAGAGATTAAAAAAACAATACAAAACAGGATTTTGAGCATCCAGCGCATGCAAACACCCTCGGTGAGCCAGCCATCTCGAATCATTACCCAAATTCAGCGGGCGCCGAACGTTACAGAATCGTGACGGCGAGTTCAAGTGGTTGCTCGACCAAGTCCGCGTGGTTCAGACCAGAAGTTGGTCGATGGGACCGCTGCAGAGTTCCGGAAGACCAAACTGGCCGATCTCGTGACCGAAGGCCTGGGCGAGGGTGATCAAAAAGTCATTATGTGCGCGTTCGCCGAGCGTGACGTGACGGCCGTTGCAGTCGAAGGTGTTCTGCAGGCCACCGGCCATGACGATCGGCACGTCGTCGTGGTCGTGATTATTACCTTTCCCGAGCTCGTTGACCCAGATGACCAGGGAATTATCGAGCAAGGTGCCGTCGCCCTCGGGGATGGATTTCATTTCGTCGATGAGCAACGCAAAGCGCGTGGCGATATAGCGATTCATTTCAGTGAGTTTGCGCTGCGCTTCGGCGTTGCCGTCTCCCTCGTGCGACAGGCCATGCCACGAATCGGTGTAGCCAATGCAGCGAAGCGAAAGCGCGCCGAGTCCTTTGCCAAATTGCATCGTGGCGACGCGGGTCCGATCGCAGGCGAGTGCCTGGACGGTCTGACGGATCTGGAAGGCCGAGATCGCGTCCATATCATTCTCGTTCATCCAGTTCGAGATGCCCGGAGCCCCCGGTCCATCACAGGTCGGGGCCGGCTCGGAAAGCTGCGTCTCGAGCTCGCGGAAGGCCGTATGATGTTGAGCCAGACGCTGCCGATCCTCGGACGAAATCCGATTCTCGACGCGGCGCAGATCGTCTTTCAAAAAGTCCAACACACTCTGGCGCCTCTTGCGGATGCGCTCGTAGGCCGCGGCTCCCTCGGAGACACCTCCATAGATGCTCTCAAAGAGTTGCGAGCCGTCGCTCTGGGCAAAAAGGGGCTGCTCGGGGCCGGCGTAGGTCATGGTGTCGCGGTTGTACCAGCCCGCTCCGTGGCGGCGGGTGACCATACCGACCTGTAGCGAGTGAATCCCGGTCTGCCCCATCATGCCATTGGCAATATATTGGTCGATCGAGATGCCATTCGCATACCCGCTATTAGCCTCCATCGGCCCTTCGGTGAGCGGCATACCCGTAAGCACCGCGCCCAGCCCACGTTCATGGGCGTGAAAACCCGTTCGCGGCTGATGTTGCTGCTTTGCCACCTTGATATCGAGTCCCTCGAGCACGAGCAGATCGTCCATATGACGCTCGAGCGGCTCGAGAATCGTGCTCATCCCGGTCAGATTGCCATTGGTCGACGAAGGCACCCAATTCGGTGCGATCGTTCCATTCGCGCTCATGAAAATCACGAGGCGCTTCGGAAAATCCGTGGCCTGTGAATGACCCAGCGAGGGGAGCAAAGGCAAGGCCAGGCTGGCCGCGCCGAATGCGCCCGCGCCACGAAGAAAGGTACGTCGGTCAATATGCTTCATTGGACTTCTCCTCGCATGACGAAACCTTCGTCACCGATGATCGCAACTAGAGCCTGGCGAAGGTCGCCGCCGTGTGCCTCGAGAGCAGTACCGATATCCTGCACGAGGCAGGCGTCTTCCTGCGACGGCACGCGGGCATAGGACCACGTGAAAAGATGGCTCGCCACGCACGACCCGACATCATCGGATTGTGAGAGTCTTTCGACGAGCTCGACCGCATTGGATACGGGACCGTCGATATCCGTGGTGGCAAAGATCTCACCGGCCCCAGAAACCGGATTTCCGTGCTTGTCCTCCGTACGATACGCGCCGACTTCGCCAAAGGTCTCCAACGGCAGGGCCAGAGGATCCATCATTTTGTGGCAGCCCGAACAACTCTGGTTCGCGAGCCGCTTTTCGGTCTTCGAGCGCTCGCTCTCGCCAGGTTCGGTCGGGATGGCCTGGGTGTCGACGCCGACAGGGCCGGGCACCAATCCGCACAGGATCGTTTTACGGATGGTCAGACCGCGATGAACCGGGCCGTGATGCAGCGCGAGAAAGCTCGCATGCGTCAGCAGTCCGGCTCGCTCGGGTGCCTCGACCCGGTAGAGACCGTCCTCTGCTTCGAGTCCTTCGACATCGATTCCGTAGTGCGCGGCCATCCGTGCATCGACAAAGGTATATCGTGCATCGAGCAGCTCTTGATAACTGCCCGACCCCTGCATCACTTCATCGACGAAGGCCGTCGTCTCTCGCAGCATGGATGCGACGAGCTCCTGGTTCTCTTCCTGCTGGGCGAACGCCTGATCTTCGAGGCGATCGACCCCGACCCACTGCATCACGAGCGTGCGCATGGCTCGCTGCGACTCAGGCGTCTGGAGCATGCGCTCGGCCTCTTGCTGACGGATTTGTGGATCGGAGAGCTCGCCTGCCCGCGCCCGCGCCATCAAATGCTCATCCGGCAGCGAACGCCAGAGGATCGCGGCCATGCGCTGTGCGATCTCAAAGTTCGAGACCGTCATCGACTGGCCCACCTCGTCGAAGACATAGATGAATGAGGGGGCCTGAAGCGTGGCTTCCACGACGTATTTCAGACCCTCGGCGTAGCCAGACTCGTCATAGCCAATCGCGAAGAGCTCGGCGAGTCCGGTCGCCTCTTCGTCTCGCAACGGCCGGCGGAAGGCCACCTCACCAAACTCCTGGACGAAGCGCTCACCGCAGGAGAGCGCAGCATCTCGTTCGGCCGTGTTTTCGCAGGGGGCGACGACCTCGGCCTGCGCGGCTGCGTCAGATGCGACGGTCTCGGCCACCCGGCGAAAATCCTGGATATGCGAAGCCACCACGGCCTCGCGACCGTTGAGCACGAAGGTCCC
>CAYFTY010000125.1:0-8561 GCA_964346045.1 uncultured Bradymonadales bacterium
ATCATGAAATAATCGATCTTTTCGAAGACGATCGAATCGTATTCGATCATCTCGTCGAGCTTGGCGAGCCAGTCATCGGGCATATCGAGCCAGTGGCGGCTCGACTTGAGGTGATGCCCGAGGTGGTATCCGTCGTTGAAGCATCGGTGGTTGTAGGTGCTGTTGATGAACGAGGTCACCGAAGCATAGTCATTATCGGGTAGCTCGGGGTCGACGAACGCATGCTGAGTCCAATTTCCAGCCATCAGCAGAAAGCGCGTCACGAACAGTGGCACCCAGAAAAGCACCACGCCGGCCTGCCAGTGAAGAACGGTGACACCGATTGCCGTCGCGAGATAGACGAACTCTCCGAAGAGTAGTCGTCGCGCCATCTTCTTGCGGCCCGACCGAATGAAATAGAGCGCGAGCCGGCCGAGTCCGAAGAAAAGAAAGTCGAAATAATAGTGCAAGAAATGCAGGAAGCTGTCGCGACGATATTTCATCGTCGAGCTAAGGTCTTCGTGCTGGTTCCCCTCGCGATGGTGCATACCCATGTGGTGCGCGAAGTAGGTCTCGGGTGTCTGCCCGAAAAAGAAGCCGACGACCCACGGAATGTACTTGTTGCCGATGTCGTATTCGCGCTTGAAAAGGATGCGATGCGACGTGTTGTGCAGCATCAGCACGAATGGACCAAGAAACCAGAGATAGAGAGCCCAATACGCGGCTGCGAGCCACCAGGAAAACGTGGCGGGAATCAGGATCAATGCGGCGAGGGGGATGAAAATCAGGCTCAGTTTCAGGGCGAGCGCTACAAAGGGCAGATCGCGCTCATCACGTACGAATCTCGAAAAGACTCTCGAAAAGAGCTTCTCGTCGCTGCCCTCCCAAACCGGATCGGTGATCGTCCACTCGCTCTTCTGAATCATACTTTCCTCTGGGCCTCGCCCATCTACAGGCCCTCCTTTTGACGGATCGATGCCCACAAAGCAAGTTCAAACCCCGCAAATCACCGTCGTGTCTCGGCGTTTGCTTTCGAAAAACTCGCGAGTCGGATGTCACAGAACGTGCTCGAAGAGATGCGAGCTGTGGGCACTCTGACGAAAGATAGCTTTTTTGTATCATTTTCGTAGAAATTTTCGAATTTTTAAAACTCAGCTCGTGCCCCAGGTTTGTAGCTATCGTGGGCATGATTGTTGACTCTCGGCCTCCCGGCATCGATCCTTACACCATGGCGACTCCATCCAGCCAACTCTTGAACGGGCGTTACCGTCTGGGCCCTCAGATCGGTGCCGGAGCACAGGCCGTCACCCATCGGGCATGCGACGTCGAGACGGGTACCGAAGTTGCCGTCAAAATCCTGCGGCTGTCCGACGTCTCAGACTGGAAAGGGCTCGAGCTTTTCGAGCGCGAAACCTCGACGCTGCGAGCTCTCGAACATCCAGGTATTCCGGGCTATCTCGATGATTTCGTCATCGATGGCGAGGGTGGGGCGCGTACCTATCATCTTGTGCAGGAATTCGTGGACGGACGCTCACTCGAGGGGCTCGCACCTCTCGACGAAGACCGGTTTCGCAGGCTTCTCGACGACCTTCTCGAAATTCTGGCCTATCTCTCGAGTCACTCACCGCCGGTCGTCCACCGCGACGTGAAGCCTGCCAATATCTTGATCGGGCGCGACGGCAGGGCGCGTCTGGTCGATTTTGGCTGTGTGCAGGTCATTACGCCTCGCGAAACTGGCGGGTCTACGGTCGTTGGGACCACCGGATACATGGCTCCCGAGCAGCTCATGGGGATGAGTGATCCCCGCAGCGACCTCTACGGTCTGGGAGCCACGTGCATCTATGCGCTCACCGGCGAGAGTCCGGCCGAGCTCGAGCAAGAGCGCATGAAGATCATCTGGCGTGAACGTGCAGCGCCCCGCCTCGACGCCGCCGCGATGGATATGATCGATCGTCTGGTCGAGCCTCACGCCGAAGATCGTTTTGCCTCGGTCGGCGACGCTCGTCTCGCGCTCGCGGGAAGCCTTCCTGCGCGTGCCGAGCCTGCGGCCCCTCGACATCCAACGCCAACGCGCGCCAGAATACTCGACTACAAGCGGCTTCCTGAGCCACCTCAAGTCCGCGCGGATATCGTCCGCTCCACTCGCCGCGTCGATTTTCGAATACCAGGCTATATCTTGCGGGGGCAGTTTGTGGCCGCTTCTTCGGCCGCCTTTTGTAGCGTGGTGATGATGGTGGCCGCCGTGATCTACCAGTCTGCACTCGGCGCCGCCTTCATGTTCGGGCTCATAATCCTGACGGTCATCGCTTCCGTCGAAGGCCTGCGCGCTCGCAACGAAGAAGGGCTTTTGCGTATCGAGGGCGATACGTTCTCGGCCCAGTTCAAATCCCTCTACGGCGCGCCGATGAATATGACGGCCGACCTCGCTCAGCTTCGTGGATTCAGGCCGGGCGACGAGGATCCCGAGAACCTCTATGTCGACACCTCGAGTGGCCTGATGATGTTCGCGCGAGACCTCGACGAGCGCGAGCAGGCGTGGCTCGGCGGTGAACTCTCGCACCTTTTGCGCGAGGAAATCCGATGAAGTTTACCTGGCAGATGAATCTGGCGCTGCAGTTCATACTGGTCGCGACGTTCTTTGTGACGAGGCCGTTCGTCGAGCCTGAGACGAAAGACCCGAAGGCCAGCGCGACACTGATCAAACGCGACGATGCGCAGCCGCGTTCGTCGCAAAAGCCCTACATGGCGACCGAGCTCGTCGCGCGTATTCAGGATGAGAGTCAGAACCACACCATCGGTGTTTTCTATCCGACCGAGGATATCTACATCGACCAATATACGATGAGAAAAGGGAACCCCGACACGCCGACATTGCGTGCCGTCTTACGAGCGATCGATCGCTATCCGCTCGATCTCGTGCTCGATACCGGGCTGCGCTACATCATTCTGACGCCTGAGTATCTTTTCGAGGGTCGAGAGTTGATGAGCACGCCGTCGCCGGTCGGCGACCGCATCATCATCAACGTCGGCTCGTCGAGCCCGTGGAATTCTGCCTCACATCTTCACCACGAGCTCTACAAGGCGTTCGAGCGAGTGACGCCCGAGATGTCAGAATCATGGCTCACACAGGAATATCTCGGCGACCACCACGCGTCGCGAAGGCTCTTCTTCGAGAATCCGACCTGCTTTGTGAGTGCGTATGCTGCGGCCGACCCGCTCAGCGACCGCGCCGAGACCTTCCGCGCGATGATCTACAAGCGCAGCCAGGTCGAAGTCGCGATGAGAGCCGACCCCTGCCTCGGCCGAAAGGTCTACCTCCTCTATTCAAAACTGGTTTCGCACCAGCCCCGACTCGCCGAGGTCGTCGGTGAGTATTGATGCTCGGACCAGCGAAACGAAGCGTATCGACCTCTTCTCGGACGAGAGCGAGCTTCATGCCGAAGTCGACCGTCGTCTGCGCGCGCTGCGCGCCAAACCCGACAAGCTTCTGAAGCATTTTGACAGTGACGGCGACGGGGTTTTGAGCCCCGAAGAGTGGGCCGCCGTGCGACGTCTGCTCGCCGACCGCGTGCGTGCCGAACGGTCTCATCGACATGCTCCCGAGCTCGAAAACGAAGTCATCGAGGGGCGCTACGAGTTGATCTCGGAGCTCGGTCACGGAGCTCAGGGCAAGACCCACCTCGCCCGGGATATTGAGCATGATCGGCTGGTCGCCATCAAACTTCTCGACGTTGCGGGCGTTGATGAATGGAAACATTTCGAGCTCTTGCAGCGCGAAGCGCGGGTGCTTGCCGAGCTGCAGCATAAGCGCATCCCCGAGCTCTACGACTCGTTCGAGACCGACGTCGACGGCAAGCCGGGAATCGCCGTCGTGCAGGAGTATATCAGCGGCGATAATCTCGAGTTTCGATTGGCGGCGGGTGAGCTCTTCAGCGAAGAGAAACTGATGCGCATCGCCGAGGATGTGCTCGTGATTCTGAGCTATCTGCACCGACTCGACCCGCCTGTGATTCATCGCGACGTGAAGCCCGCCAATATCATCGTCAACGAAAATCGCGAGGTTGCTCTCGTCGATTTCGGCGCCGTGCAGCTCGAGGGGAAGGCCCAGGACACGGTCGTCGGCACAAGCGGCTACATGCCTCCCGAGCAACTCATGAGCAGACCGAGACGTGCCAGCGATATCTATTCGCTCGGGGCGACTCTGGTGCATCTGGCAACGCGCAAGCATCCGGGCGAGCTCGAGAGCCGTCGCATGAAACTCGAGTGGCGTGAGCACGCCAATGTGTCAGAAGGCCTCATGGACCTCATCGACCGCATGCTCGAGCCGGCACTCGAAGACCGATTCGAATCGACCGTCGATGCATTGCGCGCGCTCGAATCGGTGCGAACATACGGGAGGATGCAAGCCGTGCCGACGACAAGCTCTGAACTCGTTGTTCCGCGTGCGGCGATGCCGGTGGGCGGTGAACTCGTTTACGAAGGTCAGTTTATGCAGATTCGCGAGAGCGACGATTCGATCGCGATTTCGCTCGAGCGAAATGACCTCGTGCTCGCCCTTGGGCTGGCGGCCGTGCCCGCAACCGTGACCTTGGTGATCGGGCTCATGGCCACGTCGGCCAGCAACTTCGCGGTATTCGTCTTTGCGATGCTCATGTCGCTGCCCGGTCTCTTATTGTTTTTTTATCGTCGAACCCATTCCCCCAAAGCACGCCTTATCGAGTTCGTAGCCTCAGACCAGCTCACTATCCGCGAAGACGGTATCATCATCGGCCGCCGTCAATGGAGCTCGAGCCCCAGCCTCGAATCGACCGAGGGTCGATACGGCGTCGTGCGACTTTACGGAGGCTATCTCAACCGGCCTATCTGCCGCATCCTTTTTGGCGAAGAACGTCATATGGTCGGCCCGGTGAATCGCTTTCTGACCCGGCAGCGCAAGCGCTTTTTCGAGGGTCAGCAGACGGTGCTCGAGCATTCGACATCGGCAGAGGTCAGCAGAGAAGAGCAGGCGGCCGCTCAGCGGCGGTGAAACCCGGAGTCGAAAAAGTCGCTTCGGCCGGTGGGATGCGCTATAAGTCGAGTTGCATGCATGAAAAGGCCACGGATTCGGCAATGAAGAAAGCACTCCATCTCGTTTTACTGATTCTGCTCTCGACGATGCTTGCCTGCGCGCACGGAAGCGACAAGCAGCTCGACCCCAAAGAGAGCACGGATATCCGGCTCGTACTCAACGACTACAATATGAAGATGAAGTGGGGCATGTACGATGCCGCCTCGCTTTATATCATGCCCGACGAGCGCCAGGAGTTCATTGGTCGCTACGAAGAAAAGGGTGAGGATTTCAAGATCGTCGAGATCGCGATTCGCAACGTCACTCTGGCCGACGACGAGAAAGCGATGATCGAGGTCGAGCAGGAGTGGTACGGCGCGGACATGGTCGTCAAAAAGGAGCGTTACGTCGAGTACTGGCAGGTCGTCGAAGGCAACTGGATGCGCGGCGAACGCATCACCAAAGACGAGTATCGAAAGCGCAAAAAAGAGGTCACCGACGCGTTGACCACCAAGAAAGATGGCGATGAAGAACCGGCTGAGGACGAAGAGACTCCCGAGCCGTAGCGAACCGGGTTGAATACGGCACTCAGCCGACTCGGATTACGCCGACGTCCCCGTCGCCCGGCTCGCGAACGGACTCACAGCAGGGCTTTGACTCCTGGAGCAGAGACTCCGACGTGGGCCGAACCCCCGCTTTCGTTGCGACTTTTTGCAAAAACGCCGAGCGCTATCGAATTTTTTCAATCACTTCTTCCGCTTCTTCCTCTTGCTCCACTTGTGAATCGGACTCGGATTCCGAACGGACTCGGATTCCGAACGGAGCTGGAGCAAGGATCAGATTCCAGACGTGGGCATCCAGGTCAAAAGGGGAATAAGAGGAACAAGAGGAACAAGTTCTTAAAGTTCTTCCTCCAGGCCATGCGCACCGGCCTCTCCCACGCCGAGGAGGGCATTACGGTTGCGCCGCTGAATGCTCGTTCCAGCGAGATTCGATTGCGTTGGAAGGTAGCCTTCGCCGACATCTATTGCTAAAACGTGGTCGTTCAGAAATGGAGATGGATATGAAACGACTCGCGTTCCCAATGGTATTGGTGCTCCTCGTTGCGAGCGGTTGCACCTCGAATGAAGAAAAGATTCGAAAGGTCATGGACAAGCAGCTCATCGAATGCCGGGCTGCGGAAGGCCCGTTTTTCGACGTCAAACTCTTTGATGACGAGACGAGCGAGATCCTGAAGGCCGCGTGCGAAGAGGAGCCGACCGACATCAAACAGACCGACGAATTTCACGGTGTTGGCAAGACCGGCCCCTATGACTGGCTTCTGACCACCGACAAAGAAACCGGGGTCTGGATTTTGACCAGCGTGACCTGGGAGCCGATGGAGGATGCCCGCAGCGCCCTGGCCGGTAAAGAGCCGAGCGTCGAGCAGCGCGAGGAGGCCGAAGAGGCACTCTTGAAGGTGCAGGAGGTCTATCCCGACCATCCGTGGGTGCGCATGACCCGCGTCGAAAACGCCCTCGCCCTGCGCGAAGAAACTCGCAAAAAAGACAAAGAAAACCCGCTTGGACTCGGCGACGCAAAGGCCATCTACGAAGAGAATTTGAAATGGGCGCGGGAAAACGACAAAGGTGCAGCCGCGCAGATGCAGCTCGCCAAGGTGCGGTTTTACCAGGATCATAAAGCCAAGATTCAGACGGCGATCGACAGTCTCGGCGGGCAGGACGAGTGGCTCGAAGCTGCGATTCGCGACATGCGCAAGCAGGGAGATGACGAGGGAGCAGCCGAGTACGAAGCTGACCTCGAGAAGCGACGCGAGGAACGTCCGGCACAGAGAGCCGAGCTCTACGAGCGGCTCGGAAAGCTCTTCGATGCGACCTGTGGTGCGGTCTCGGCGTTGAATCCGGCCGATATCGAAGATGCTGACCTGAAGGAATTGGCCGAAGCGACCAAGTCTGGGATAGACTGTAGCCCGGAAGCCCGACCCAAGAATCCCGACGAAGAGGCCGAAGAATAGTGGTCAACGAACATATCACCAGCCTGGGCTATCGACTCGAATTTGCCGATGACCCCGAGGTCGTCGGTCCTCTACTCGAGGCTTGCGAGCTCGATTTTGCACCCGAAGCCGACGATTGGGACGAAACCAAATACCTGATCGCCTGCACGCGTGCAGGCGGACTCGCCGCGTGCGTCGGCTGGGCTCGACGCGACGATTCGGTGATCATCCACTCGCTCGCGGTCGCCCCCTCTTCGCGGGGTAGCGGAGTCGGACACGGTCTACTCGCTACGGCGATGGGCCACATCATGGACAAAAACCCCGTCGACGCTTTCTATCTGACGACCCAGTCTGGTACGGCGCGGCGTATGTTCGCATCGATGGGATTCCACATCGCCGAAGAGGGCGAGCTGCCCGAGGAAGTCTCGGAGCATCCGGTCTTCACCTCGGCCGTCGACTACGCCAAATCGATGGTACGCAGCTACGGGACCAAAGCGCGTGGGCTCGACAATTACGCGTTTCGACTGATTCTCAACGACACGCCCAAGGCCACGCTGCCCCTGGGAAGTGTCTTCTTCTTCACCCAGACTGGCAACGTCATCGAGGCCTCGTATCGAGGCGGGCCCGTGGTACGCGGCCATCTCATGGGCGCTATCGACGGTGACGACCTGCAATTTTGCTGGCATCAATTCACGCGCGGTGGCCGGCTGATGAACGGTGACGGCGACATCACACTCGATAATCTGCCCGACGGCCGCCGCGAACTACGCGAAAAACTTCAGGGGTCTGGCGAGCTCTTGTTGCGCGAGGTCTGATCGTTGGAAGAGCTGCTGCAACTCGCGGAATGGAAGGTGGTGCTGGTTCTCGCGCCCCTGGCAGCCGTGTGTCTGATCGGCGCATGGACCGACTGGAAAGAGCGCAAAGTATTCAACAAACACACCTATCCACTCATCGTGGTCGGCCTGGTCACCCATACGGTGGCCTTCGGGCTCGACGGCCTTTTGAGCGGCCTGCTCGCGGTGGTGCTCGCGCTGGCCGTGGGTCTCGTGATCATGGTCTTCTTTGGGGTCGGCGGCGGGGATATCAAGCTCTTGATGGGAGTCGGCGCGGCTCTTGGAACCGGCGGACTCATGCAGGTCGCATGGTATTCGGTCTGGGTCGGATTCGTGCTCGGTGTCGCGCTGGCGGCGGCCAACGGCTACCTCTGGGTGATGTTCAAGAATATCGGCCGGTACCTGCGGGGTATATGGCGCTCGCTCATCTACAAGACCAAGCAGGTGCGCGAAAAACTCGAGGTCGATGACGAGCGCAACAAGGTGCCCTTCGCCATCGCCATTCTCGGTGGAGTGATCTTGACCTTCACCGACGCTCTCTACAAATGGCCGGGTTTCTGGGACTGGTATCTGAGAGGCATCGGGTTCTAGTGGTCTGTGTCACGGATTCTGACCGTTTGACGGTCGAGAGACAACGATCACTTCGTCGCCTCTACGCAGAGATCGTGGAGTCAGCGACGACGCGAAACGGTCAAGATCAGTGACACAG